>CAZFHF010000029.1:0-16927 GCA_964518655.1 uncultured Bacteroidales bacterium
ATATGGCAGCAAATAATCCGAGAATATGGGTTGTGTATAGTCTACCAGTAATATTGACAAGCCCGGCTTGACATACCTGTGCTGGTATGCATCATCCAGCAATACGGCACTTAAGTGGTTTTCTTTTTCCAGCAATCTTCTTATGCCGTGTACTCTTTTACGGTCCACTGCAACCTGAATATCCGGGAATTTTTGTTTCAGCTGTTTAGGTTCATCGCCTATTTCGTTGATTGAGGATTTCCTGGTTGCCAGCATGAATTCACTGCTTTTTCTTTTATATCCCCTGCTAAGCACCGCTATTCTGAAATCTTTCCGCAGAAGCCTGATAAGGTATTCTATATGGGGAGTTTTGCCCGTTCCTCCAACGGTTATGTTTCCCACAGAAATAATCGGCATATCAAATTTCACTGACTTTAGGATATTACAGTCAAACAGCCTGTTTCTGATACCAATGGCCAGTCCGTATAACAGAGCCAATGGGAAAGTGATAATTGCCAGATTTTTTCTGTTGAGAGTCATAAATATCTATTATACTTTACCTGTTTCAAATTTTTCCCTCAACCTTAAGAGAGTTATCGTTAAATAACAATATTATATCTGTAAATATTGTACCGGAGGTTAGTAAATTTCTATTTCAAAAGGCATTCTTGCCTGTACCCCTTGCAGGCTCATTGCTTCTTTAATGAACTTATAGTATTTATAGTATTCTCCCGTTTCTTTTTTAACAAAAGCGGCACTTATTTCTCCGGTAAGTTCCTTAAATAATAGCTGCAGGGGATCTTCAGGCTTTGGCAGTTCCACAATGCGGTATTTATCCAGTTTGGCTTTTTCAACTGCGATATCAATTGCAGATGTAAGTCCTCCGTGAACATCCACAAGACCTATCTCTTTGGCATTTATGCCGCTCCATACCCTGCCTTCGCCTATTTTATCAATATCTTCATATGTCATATTCCTGCCTTCTGATACATGAGTAACAAACGTATCGTAGATTTTATCAACATTATTTTGCAGGACTTCCCTTTCCCTGGCAGTAATTGGCCTGTATCCTGAAATGAAATCCGAATACCTGTTGGTCTTTTCCATATCCATGGTAATTCCTAATTTTTTGTTAAAGAACTCCTTTACATTAAAGAAAGCACCCCATACGCCAATTGAGCCTGTTATTGTATTCTCGCTGGCAATTATAGTATCAGCCGGTACTGCAATGTAGTATCCCCCGGATGCGGCAACATCTCCGAATGAAGCAATTACAGGCTTCGTTCTCCTTGCAAGATCCAGCTCCTTCCATATAACTTCTGAAGCAATATTACTCCCGCCACCTGAGTTAATCCTGAATACTATTGCCTTTATTGCAGTATCCTGCCGGGCATCACGAATAGTTTTTGACACTTTTTCGGCACTTATTTGTCCTTCATTCTGATCTCCTAGTCCTATTACTCCTGATGCATAAATTACAGCGATTTTATCCCTGGCCAGTCCTTTATGTTTCCTTTCTGCCGGAACCTTTTTATATTTTGATAATTGAACCAGCCTGAGCTTTTTGGATTTTTCAATTCCTGTGAGCTCCTTAAGGGTATCAATAATGAAATCCTTATACACAAGGCTGTCAATAAGGTTATGCCTGACGGTTGCCTCAGCATTCCAGATTAAAAGATTATCAGCCAGATAATTTATTTGCTCACTTGTTATACCTCTGCTGTCAGATATTTGTGATACTATGTAATCCCACATTGATACCAGTAAAGTATTTATCTGTTCCCTGTTTTCATCACTCATCTGATCGTACATTAATGGTTCAACGGCACTTTTGAATTTGCCATGTCTTATAATTTCCGGCTTAACACCCAATTTATCCAGCGTGCCTTTAAAGAATAACAACTGTGCCCTCATTCCTACAAGAGGGAGCAATCCTTCAGGATTCATATAAATTTTATCTGCTGTAGTAGCAAGGTAATATGATGATTGAGAGTAATAATCACTGTAACAAATAACAAACTTTCCGGACTCTTTAAAGTCGAGGATCGCATTTCTTATTTCTTCTAATGTTGCCAGTCCGGCTGGAATTATTGAAGGTTCAATATAAATGCCCTTAATTTTGCTATCTTCTTTTGCTTTGTGTATGTTATTCAGAATATCATTTAAACCCAGGTACCTTGAAGATGAAAAAGGTATTGATGGCACCCTGTCAGATATTGGCTTATCAAGGGTTAAGACAAGGATTGAATTATCTCTGATTTCCGCAGGTTTATCCTGCATAGAGATCAAAACACTCAAAGTTCCCAGGAAGATAAGAAACATTATAAATGAAGCTAAAATTATTCCAATTATTGTTGCCAGTAAATACTTTAAAAAGTCTTTCATGATTATAAATATTTATTTTTGATTGAAAACCTGATGACAGAAACTTCTAATATTGACAAAAAATAAAAGTAATCAAATTTTAGGAAAAAGATATTTACAAATATCCGAATTATTAACTTTGTTAAGTTCAACAGCTATAATTATTATTTTATGTATGAGGCTTATATCCTTTTAGGGGGTAACCTGGGCGACAGAACCGGCAGTCTTAAAAAAGCCGCAGACCTGATACCAGGGAATGAAGTGAAAATAACAGGCCGGTCATCGATTTATGAAACTCAGCCCTGGGGCTTTGAGCATAACTTATACTTTTTAAACCAGGTTCTTAAAATTGAAACCTCATTGAAACCCCTGCAATTACTTGAAAGGATAATAGGAATTGAAAGAAACATGGGCAGGGATAAAATCAATACTTCATATTCAGCGAGGATAATTGATATAGATATATTGTTTTATGATGATATTGTAATAAAAACTAACAAGCTGATAATACCGCATCCGAAAATTCATGAAAGGAAGTTTGTATTAATCCCGATGGCTGAGATAGCTCCTGAATTTATTCATCCTGTGCTGAAAAAGTCGATAAGCAGGTTAAGAGATGAATGTGCTGATAAGAAACAGGTTAAAAGATTTAATCAGGAAGCGGATTAAACGGCATAAGATACAGCAGGAAATAACAATAATTATTTTAGTGTACTTTCAAATTCATCCATGCTTAGTATAGATATTACCTTTTTTCCGGAAGGAGAATAGTTTGGCTCCTCACAGGCAAAAAGCCGGTCAACTATTTCCTGCATTTCTTCGGGTGTCAGTAAGGTACCATAGTTTATTGCCGAAGCCTTTGCCAGGGACCCTGCAATTCTTTCCTTCGCATTTATTTTAATATCTCCCTCTGTGCTATTATATTCCTGGATAAGTATTTCTATTAATTCTTTGGGATTTGGATTTGGAATATCAGAAGGGCAACCGTTGATAATTATTGTATTATTTCCAAAATTACTAATATCAAAGCCAATGGCACAAACATCGTCCAATATCTCCATCAGGGTATTGTGATCTGCGGGGGCCATCTCAACAGTGTCAGGGAAAAGTGTTTTTTGAGCCAGGGCTACATTTTTGGCAAGTGACTGGATATATTTTTCAAAGAGTATACGTTCGTGGGCCCTTTTCTGGTCAATTATCATTAATCCTGATTTCACGGAGGTCAGTATATATTTGCCCTTAAGCTGGAATATATTTCCTGTGTGCACCCTGGCTGATGATTCCAGTGTTTTTTGACCGGATTTTTCATCCATTTCAAAGGAGTCAGGATGGTCTTTCTCATTTTTAAAGCCCGAGTATAGCTTTTCCCAGTTTTTCAGCCTGTCTTTCTCTGCCGGAGAAGGCTTATCCTTCCTGTAGGATTTCATGTCCCTTTCAACCTCAAAAGGATTATAATCAGTATTCATAGGGATTTGAGGAGGATTAACAGCAGTATCTTTTTTTAATGCCGGAATATCTATTACCCCTTCGCTATTAAAATCAATTGACGGAGAGATATTAAATTTTCCAAGTGATTCTCTTACTGCAGCTTTAATAATTTGAAATATTGCCTGCTCATCCTCAAATTTTATCTCGGTCTTTGTAGGATGAATATTAATATCTATGGTTTTAGGATCAGCCTCAAGAAAAATAAAGTATGAAGGAAAGGAGTCAGGTTGTAAAATATTGTCATAAGCACTCATAACCGACCTGTGAAAATAGGGATGTCGCATATAACGGTTATTAACAAAAAAGAATTGTTCTCCATATGTCTTTTTTGCGTATTCGGGCTTGCCAACAAATCCTTTTATCTTAACCAGGCTTGTAGCTGTGTCTATGGATGTTAAGTTTTGGTTTATTGATTTGCCGAATATATGAATAATTCTTTGTTTGATATTTGATACCGGCAGATTATGAATTTCAGAATCATTATGAATCAAAACAAACTCGATATCAGGATTAGGAATAGCCACCCGGTGAAACTCGGTGATAATATGTTTTAATTCAGTGCTGTTGCTTTTCAGGAATTTTCTTCTTGCAGGCACATTAAAAAACAGATTCTTTACAGTGATATTCAATCCGTTGGAGCATGATGCCTGTTCCTGTGCTGAAACACTGGAGCCGCTGATATTAATTAACGTTCCAATATCATTTTCAGCTTGTTTTGTTTTTAATGTTACATCAGCCACTGCTGCTACTGATGCAAGTGCTTCACCCCTGAATCCCATGGTTCTTATTTCAAACAGATCGCCGGCATTCCTGATTTTTGATGTTGCATGTCTCTCAAAAGCCAGCCTGGCATCTGTCTCCGACATACCACATCCATTATCAGTTACCTGTATAAGGGTTCTTCCGCCGTCTTTTACAATGACTTTTATACTTGTGCTGCCTGCATCAACAGAGTTTTCAATAAGTTCTTTTACTACTGAAGCCGGCCTTTGAATTACTTCACCAGCAGCGATTTGGTTGGCAACAGAATCAGGAAGTAATTGGATAATATCAGCCATTGAAGAATTATTTTAGCCGTAATGCCTGTTGGTTAGCGATTTATTAAATCATTACCGGGAATAGACTCTTAAAATAATATAATAAGCAATAAGAATCAGGATAGCAATAATAATAATTACCCTGACAGAACTGTACCTGTCAGCCTTTTTTGACTTTTTCAGATAGCTTCGCATTGTACCTCTTGTCAGCCTTGGTTTATATTCTACAGGTTTTTCTACACCCAGCTCCTTTGCAGCTTTCTCAACCCTCTCCTTTAGTTTTTCTTCCCTTTCATCATAAAAAACAGGGATATAATTGAAAGATTTTGGCTTGGCCAACTTAAAGAATCTCGGTAGTCCCATATTATATGTTTTTATACTGCAAATTTATTTATTATTTATTGATAATTATTTTATAGCAGATAAAATTTACATAAAACTTTTTATACTAAATTTTACCGGCAATAGGTAATGATTATATTATTTAATATATTTTTACGTTAGTTTATTATATTCTAAAACATTCCTCAATAAATTAATTCAACAAAAATTAATAAATCAAATGCAACAAATAATCGATAACTTTAATGAAGCAAAGAAGATACTGGAAGATTTTATTTCTGACAGTTCAAATTTCAAGAAGATTCATGAGGCTGGCAGGATTATGGTAAATGCAATAGTAAATGAAAGGAAAATAATATCCTGTGGCAACGGAGGATCAATGTGCGATGCAATGCATTTTGCCGAAGAACTTACAGGACTATTCAGGGATGAAAGGAAACCCATACATGCCATTTCTATTTCAGACCCTTCATATATGACCTGCTCTGCAAATGATTATGGCTTTGATTATGTTTTTTCAAGATTTGTGGAAGGAGTGGGCCAGTCGGGTGATGTCCTTCTTGCCATAAGTACCAGCGGCAACTCAAAAAACATAATTAATGCGGCAATAACTGCAAAATCGAAAAATATAACTGTTATTGCCCTTACCGGTAAAGACGGGGGGAAATTGTCATCTCTCTGCGATATGGAAATAAGAGCCCCCTATGCCAAATACTCTGACAGGACTCAGGAAATACATATTAAAGTAATACATGCATTAATACATTATATTGAATCAAACATATAACTGCCTTAATTGTTATAGACATATTATTATGGTACATTCATGATAAGTTAAAAATATTAAACTTATGAAGAATAAGTTAAAAATATTATTTCAATCGCTTGTTATATTTATTATCCTTATAAACTCATGTGTTGATGAAAATATTACCAATATTTCCGATTCTCTGGATATTAATTCCTGTTACTCTTTCCCGGTTGGAGATGTTTCATATTCAATTAATAACTATTTTGAGTCGTTAGACACTATTCAGCTGGATTCAATGGAAATTGATTCAGCCATTGTATCAGCATCCGATTCAGTTCAGTTTAACGGAATTTTTTACTTCAACATTAAGCCTGTATATGATACAACAACATTATCGACATTTGATTTCAGTGTCCTGCATGGTCATATTGACAAGATAAGAGCAATTACAATTGTACTGATTGTCAGCAGTGATTTTCCTACTGAAACCCGGACACAGGTTTATTTTACCGATGAATCGTATAATATTATGGATTCTATATTTGCTGACGGCCCTTTGATAGTTCCCCCACCTGATCTTGATAACAGCGGCATACCGCTGGACAGGCCGCCGGAAATCAGGTATTGTCCTCTCTCTGATTCTATAATTGAAGATCTCATGAATATAAGATATATATTAGCTTATGGTGCTGTAAGGACTACAAGGCCTGACGCAGGGGTAGTAAAATTTTATGCTGAATACATGCTTAATATTCATATTGCCGCCAGGGTAGAATTAGAATTCAGTACTTCCGAATTATAATTTTATTTAGGGCTGATGCTGAAATCATTAATAATATCGTCTGTTATTTTAATTGTTACTTTTAGCATAAGCCAATCCCAGCAAAGCAATACTCTTTTTTTCATGCATTCCATTCCGCAGTCAAATTTCATTAATCCGGCAATTCAGAGTGAATGCAGATGGTTTGTCGGACTCCCGATATTATCATCGGTTCATTTAAATCTGGCCAATAACGGATTTACAGTAAATCATCTGCTCGAAGATACTGAAGGCGGAACTTATTCACTTGATGCTGATAACATTGTAAAAAAACTGGCAAACAGAAACTATTTGTCATCAGAGCTAT
The DNA here is from genome assembly GCA_964518655.1 of uncultured Bacteroidales bacterium. Lineage (GTDB taxonomy): Bacteria > Bacteroidota > Bacteroidia > Bacteroidales > UBA10428. The sequence continues at coordinate 7,089 of CAZFHF010000029.1, forward strand.
ATACTAATTTACTGGTTATAGGGCATAAGAGAGGGGATTACTATTTTACATTTTCTGTGAGAGAAAGAAATGATCTTATTTTATTTTATTCAAAAGACCTGTTTGCATTCGTATGGAAAGGCAATACCCAGTTTGAAGGTGAGAGGATATCTTTGAAAGGGACAGGTATACAGTTTAATCACTTCAGGGAATATGCTGTAGGAGTATCAAAAAGATATGATGAATACAGCACCTTTGGAATCAGGGCAAAACTTCTTTTTGGGAAGCTGAACATTAATACCCGGAAATCAAAGGTCAGCCTGTTCACAGAAGAGAATACTTTTGATCTTACATTTATTAATGATATTATTCTGAATGCGTCATTACCATTAAGTATCGAGATAGATGCAAACGAAAATTTCAATATCACTGACGATTATTACACTTCCATTAATGACCTGATATTTAACAGAAGGAATTTTGGAATAGCTATAGATGCGGGATTTATTCATGAATATGATGAAAACATCACCATTTCAGGAAGTATACTGGATCTTGGTGCTATTTTGTACAGGTCCAATCTGACAAATTACCGTGTTGAAGGTGAATATTTTTATGACGGGCCGGTGGGTGATACAATTGATACTGAAAATTATCTGGAAGATATAGCTAATACATTTACTGACGGCAGTAATATTACCGGTAACCCATATTTATTTGCCACTCATCCCAAAATCCTGATAGGGGCAACTTACAAGTTAAATAATAGGATTAACTTTGGCATGCTTATGTCCGGCAAGCTGTACAGGCAAAAAATTCAGACAGGGCTGACCCTGTCAGCAAATACCAGGGTTGCCAGATACTTTGCTGCAAGTCTGAGCTGGTCATATATAAACAGAAGCATGAATAACCTGGGATTGGGCCTGGCCTTTGGCAGATTTCCCGTCCAGTTTTATGTGATTAGTGATAATATTCCGGGGATGATATGGCTGCAGAGTTCAAAGAACATAAATATCCGTTTCGGATTAGGAATAAACTTTGGTTGTTTCAGGAAAGAGAAAATCAAAGGTTGTGGTTGCTACTGGATACAAAAGGCTGAAGAGAAAAGAGAAAGAAAAGAAAGACTACTAAAATAAACGGTTTTATTTCATTTTATGCTGGTAAAGACTTATGGGAGTGCTGTATATGGAGTTAATGCAGAACTTATTACCATAGAGGTTAATGCAATTCATGGTGCAAAGTTTTTTCTTGTCGGACTTCCTGATAATGCCGTTAAAGAAAGCAAGCAAAGGATAGAGTCAGCACTTAAGACAAACGAATACAGGTGGCCGGGGAAAAAGATAATCATCAATATGGCCCCGGCAGATATAAGGAAGGAAGGATCAGCATATGATCTGCCTTTGGCAGTGGGTATTCTTGCTGCATCAGAACAAATACAAAGTGATGAGATCAGCAGATATATAATCATGGGTGAGCTGTCTCTGGACGGCAGCGTGCAACCGGTAAAAGGAGTACTGCCAATAGCAATTGAGGCACGGAAACATGGATTCAAAGGATTTATATTACCGAAGAATAATGCAAGGGAGGCTGCAGTTGTGGATGGTCTTGACATCTATGGCGTTGAAAATATACGGGAGGTTACCAGGTTCTTTAATAAGCAGGTAAAACTTGCACCAACAGTTGTTGATACACGTAATGAATTTCTGTCAGGTAATAATGATTATAATATTGATTTTGGTGATGTAAAAGGACAGGAAAATGTTAAGAGGGCACTTGAGATTGCTGCTGCAGGAGGACATAACATAATAATGATAGGTCCTCCTGGAGCCGGGAAAACAATGCTTGCAAAACGGCTGGCAACTATACTGCCCCCACTGACACTTCAGGAAGCACTGGAGACTACCAAGATACACTCTGTGGCAGGGAAGATAAACAAAAATTCTGCATTGATAACCCACAGGCCTTTTTGCAGTCCGCACCATACGATATCAGATGTGGCACTTGTCGGCGGAGGGACATTTCCCCAGCCCGGAGAGATATCAATGGCTCATAACGGAGTGCTGTTCCTGGATGAACTGCCTGAGTTCAAACGCACAGTGCTTGAAGTGATGAGGCAGCCGCTTGAAGACAGGAAAATAACCATATCACGTTCAAAATTCTCTGTTGAGTATCCTGCAAGTTTTATGCTCGTTGCTTCAATGAATCCCTGTCCGTGCGGTTATTATAACCACCCTGAGAAGGAATGTGTGTGCACATTACCTGTGGTTATTAAGTACCTTAACAGGATCTCAGGGCCGTTACTTGACAGGATTGATATACATATCGAGGTGGTGCCTGTATCTTTTAATAAACTTTCGGCAAAACAAAATTCCGAAAGCAGCGAGACAGTGAGGCACAGGGTTGTACGTGCAAGGAATATCCAGCAGGCAAGATTCAGGATGCATGATAATATATATAGCAATGCCCAGATGACACCTTCACTCCTGAGAGAATACTGCATCCTGAATGCAGAATGTACTACGCTTATAAAAAATGCCATAGAGAAGCTTGGCCTTTCGGCAAGGGCTTATGACAGGATTTTAAAAGTATCACGTACCATTGCCGATCTTGATTCCTTCGAACAGATACAACCGGCAAATATTGCAGAAGCTATTCAGTACCGCAGCCTCGACAGGGAAAGCTGGGCAGGGTGAGAATATTTTGAAATAAGTATAAATAAACTTAAATTTATATTATAAAAAGATTGAATTTCTTAAGCAAATCATATCTATATGAAAGCACCAAAAGAAATATCAATCAAAAAGTCCGTTAAGGCAAGTGATGATTTTGATAACGGAATAGGAACTCCTCAAATAGAAAAGGATGAATCAGAATACAGGGAACTACTAAAGGAATGTATTATCTGGCAATGGGAGATTTTTGAGTATTATCAAAATCTATCTAAAGCAAAAGGATTAAGCAATATAATCCAAAGATCACAACTTTATTGCACGGTCATAAGATAGGCATTGCTTATATTTCCTGTGAGTTCCTGAAAGATAAATCTATGCTGGATCAGGTTTTAAGCGGATTGGTTTGTGATATTTCCGCATTTGACGGAGGTGCATGCTGCAATATAAAAAATATTTATATACAAGGTGATGTTAAAAAGTTTTCTGAGGAGCTTTTTAAAAAATTAAATCATTTCGCACAAACTCATTCTCCCGTATCAGACCATGCAAAATCTATTGGAAATTTGCTGTCTAAAATATATCTGGGTTTGGGGCAAATGCTAATGTCAGAAGACAGGAATGTGCTATTAAGAATGAAACCGAAAGCTGAGTTTTTGATGCCCGATGCTCTATACAGGTATGTACAGGTTATGCCGGTACAAAACGAATACGAGGTCTATAATGTAATTAAAAGAAACAGGAAATATTTGCAAACAGCTGTTGTAGCCATTCCAGATAAGAGAATATTACCGGTTTTGGATTTGTTCGGAAAAGCGGGAATAAGTAATATTCATTATCCGGGATCAGCACCTTTATTATATATCTTTGAAGAACCCCATGATGGTGAGTTTGATTTTATAAAAGCCAGGTATAACTATTCTGCCAGGTTTGCCGCAACAAATTTTAAGAAAAACAGTGATTGGCTTTTGTAGAATATACCTGTTTTAATATATTTACAGCTTATTTTTTATTCCTGGCAATTTGTTGAGTAAAATAATCTTACATAGAGAAATATTGTCTTTCTGATTTATAAGGATATTTATTGCCAGTAACAGGAATAATTATTAACTTGATGTTAAATAAATAAAATTTTATAAGATGATTAAAATATTCTGGTTTATACCCGCTGCTGCGATTGTAGCCCTGGTTTTTGCATACATATTCTTTAAGTCTATGATGAAAAACTCTGAGGGAACCGATACGATGAAAAAAATAGCCAAATATGTAAGAGAAGGGGCAATGGCTTATCTGTCGCGCCAGTATAAAGTTGTAGGATTGATTTTTATTTGCCTGGTAATTATACTTTTGGTTCTTGCATATCTTGGTGTGCAGAATCCGTTTGTGCCGGTTGCATTTCTGACAGGAGGTACTTTTTCCGGCCTGTGCGGATATTTGGGCATGCGGACAGCTACTTTTGCATCTGCCAGAACTGCGCAGGGTGCAACAAAATCCTTGAACAGCGGATTGAAAATAGCCTTTCGCAGTGGGGCGGTTATGGGTCTCGTTGTTGTTGGTTTCGGACTTCTTGATATAGCGGCCTGGTTTCTGATACTCAATAAGCTTGTTTATACACCTGAAAATATGCAGAACGGGTTGCATTTTCTTGGACTTACTCTGGTACACGCCGATCCTTCATATGTAATTGACGGGGTACTGACAAGTATTGGTGAAAAGACAAAGCTGTTTGAGATTACAGCCACGATGATAACCTTTGGTATGGGTGCATCAACGCAGGCACTTTTTGCGCGTGTCGGCGGAGGCATATACACAAAAGCTGCGGATGTTGGTGCTGACCTTGTGGGTAAGGTGGAAGCAGGGATTCCTGAGGACGATCCCCGTAATCCTGCTACAATTGCTGATAATGTTGGGGATAATGTAGGTGACGTTGCCGGCATGGGTGCTGACCTTTATGAATCATACTGCGGTTCCATACTGGCCACTGCAGCTTTAGGCGCCGCACTGCCTGTAGTTGCCCTTCAGGACACCGGATTAACACTGGTAAAAGCAGTTATAGCACCGATGATTGTCGCTGCTATTGGAATTATCCTTTCCATACTTGGTATATTTATGGTTCGTGCAAAAGAATCAGCTACTCAAAAGAATTTGCTGAATGCATTACTATTTGGTACCGGAGGAAGTTCATTTCTGATACTTGCTGCTCTCGCGGTGTTAGCTTATACAGGATGGATAACATGGGGTATATTCGGGTCGGTAGTGGCCGGCCTGCTGGCAGGTGTGATCATAGGTCAAAGCACCGAATATTTTACTTCCGATGAATACAAACCGACAAGAGGAATAGCAGGACAGGCTCAGCAGGGTCCTGCAACGACAATTATCGACGGCGTGGCAGTCGGGATGTATTCAACATGGGTACCTGTTGTTGTTATAGTCCTGGGTATCATCGGTGCTTACGGACTGGCAGGCGGATTTAATAATTTTGCACTGGGAGTATATGGTATAGGCTTTGCTGCTGTGGGCATGCTTTCGACTTTGGGTATTACTCTTGCTACAGATGCATTCGGACCAATAGCTGATAACGCCGGCGGAAATGCCGAGATGTCAAAACTTCCTCCTGAAGTAAGGGAAAGAACCGATGCCCTTGATATGCTGGGTAATACAACTGCAGCAACAGGCAAGGGATTTGCAATAGGCTCGGCAGCATTAACAGCAATGGCACTGCTTGCAGCGTATATTGAAGAAGTGAGGCTATGGCTGGGTAAACTCGCAGGTACAGGATTTAAGCAGATTGGCGATGTGCTGTTCTATAACGATAATATACCTGTTCTGCATGAAGGGCAGAAAGCTGTACAGATTGCAGGAGCAACAATCAAGGATTTTATTGAAGCATACAACCTGTCAATATTTAATCCTCTGCTGCTTGGCGGATTGTTCATAGGCGCTATGATGGCTTTTGTTTTCTGTGCAATGACCATGAAAGCCGTAGGAAGGGCTGCCGGGGCAATGGTTGATGAGGTGCGCAGGCAGTTCCGCGATATACCGGGCATTATGGAGGGGAAGGCCACACCCGAATACGCAAAATGCGTGGCAATATCCACCAGGGGTGCACAGAGGGAAATGATCTTACCGTCAATGCTGGCAATAATAGTGCCTGTTACCGTGGGAGTATTAATGGGAGTGGCAGGTGTCGTAGGATTGCTTGCCGGCGGATTAACCGCAGGGTTTACCCTGGCATGCATGCTTAATAATGCAGGTGGTGCATGGGACAATGCAAAGAAATATATTGAAAAGGGAAACTACGGAGGCAAGGGCAGCCCTGCACACAAGGCTGGCGTTGTGGGTGATACAGTGGGGGATCCCTTCAAAGATACTTCAGGCCCTTCATTAAACATACTTATCAAACTAATGACTATGGTGTCAGTGGTTATGGCAGGGCTCACAGTAGCACTTGGGTTTTTTGCAGGATAAAAAAACTTAAACCTGCGCCGGGAGGCGCAGTTTTTTTTACCCAAAACCTTCACGGCACCTGGTGGTTTTATTCAGCCGGCTTACTTCTTTGAATTCTTTAATAACCGGCAGCCTGTCCGTCTTTCCTTGATTCTGAAGCGCCATAATAAATACCATTTTCTTCATCCCGCATAATTGCCTGATAACCTCCGTAACTGCCCAGACTAAAACTGACCTTATGCCCCTTACTCATCAATGTCCTAATGGTCTCATAATCAAACCCCGATTCGAGCAAAACCTTACCTCCATCTGTCATTTTGCCGCCCGTCGGTTCAGAAGAACCGGTATGCTGCATACGCGGTGCATCCCCTGCTTCCTGTAAATTCATACCAAAATCAATGAGGTTCATAACGATCTGGGAGTGACCTTGCGGCTGCATCGCTCCCCCCATCAGGCCGAAACTCACCCAGGGCTCCCCGTTTCTGGTAATAAAAGCCGGAATAATAGTATGAAACGGCCGTTTGCCGGGCTCAATAACATTGCTGTGCCCTTCTTCCAGTGAAAATAATTCTCCTCTGTCCTGCAACATGAAACCTAAGTTTGGCGGAACCATCCCGGAACCCATGCCCCGGTAATTACTCTGAACAAGAGATACCATGTTACCATATCTGTCTGCAACAGTCATGTAAATCGTATTACCCTGCTCAAGTTTTCCTGTATCGTAACTTTTGCCTGCCTCTTCATTGATCAGCTTTCTGCGCTCATTGGCATATTCATCTGAAATTAATTTATCAACAGGTAAGTTATTGAAGTCAGGATCAGCATAATATTTTGCACGGTCTTCAAAAGCCAGTTTCTTGGCTTCTATAAAATGATGCACATACTCAGGGCTGCCAAAGCCCATTTCATTAACATTGTATCCTTTCATGATATTAAGGATTTGCAGTGCAGCTATTCCTTGTCCGTTAGGAGGTAATTCCCAGACATCATAGCCCCGATAGTTAATAGATACCGGTTCAACCCATTCTGATTTGTGCCTGGCTAAATCCTTTTCACTCAATAAACCTCCTTGCGATTGTATGAAACTGGCAATGGTTTGTGCAATTTCTCCTTTGTAAAAGGCCTCTCTGCCTCCCGCGGCTATTTTTTCATATGTATCACCCAGGGAAGGATTTTTAAAGACATCCCCCTTTTTCAATGATTCACCATTTACCATATAAGTTTCTGCAAAATTCGGGTAGTCTTTAAACCGGCCGGATGATAAAGTCAGATAGTATCCAATAAGCTCTGTGACCGGAAAACCTTCGCGGGCATACTTAATGGCAGGCTCAAGGATTTGTTCCATCTCCATTGATCCGAATTTGTCATGCATCTCAAACCACCCGTCAACACAGCCCGGAACAGTAACAGGTAAAGGGCCGTAGGAGGGAATTCCGGTCATACTCCTGTCTTTGAAATACTTCAGGTTTAGTTTCTCCGGTGAACGGCCACTCGCATTCAAACCATATAACTTTTTATCTTTTGCACTCCATATAATAGCAAAAAGATCACCCCCGATACCACCCCCTGTCGGCTCCATTAATCCCAGGGCTGCATTGACTGCAATAGCTGCATCTATTGCATTTCCACCGTTTTTTAAAATATCCAGGCCTATTTGAGTGGCTAACGGATGACTTGTGGCAACCATTCCATTTTGTGCAATGACTTCTGATCGTGTGGCAAAATTGTACCCCGTAATTCGATCCTGGGCTGAAGTTACAGCGTAGTTTAATGTCAGAATTAAACCTGTAAGGCTAATTGTTATTACAAATTTTTTCATTTTTTCATAATATTATTCTTATACATTTTCTCGATATGAAGCGTTTTGCGCTCAAAAGCGCTTCACTTTCCGATCGCAGATATGTTTGTTTAAAGTTCATATTTTCAAATTTAGCACTTTCCTGCTAAATGACTTATATCTTGTGTTGTACACCGTATGTAATAATATTTTTATTTTCAAATCTGGTCATAATAAATCACAAAGCAATATCAAAATAATTCGTTTTATCTTGAACCAACCCATGTAGCATTATGCCAAATGGTTTCAAGAGGCCCACGAATGTGGTGCTTAAACCACCACGAACTAAAATATCCCTGTAACAAAGCCAAAACAACACCAATGAACAAAGAATATGTTGCTCCTGTATGTTGATACAAGCCCAGTCCGATTCCATAGTAAATAAATGAGCCTATTATGGACTGCATTATATAGTTTGACAAACTCATTCGCCCCATAGGTGAAAAAACATTTAAGACTCTATTAAAGAACCTGTTTTGAAAAAGCAGTACAAAACCGGAAACCAATACTAACATAAATGCCATATTCGACCACGAACTGATAATAGTTGACAATGGACGACGAATTGCTTCACTGCCAATCCAACTACCCAATCCGATTTTAAGAATAAATAAAGGAATAAATGATATAGATGCTATTATTAGTGTTTTAAACCAGAATTGTTTACTTGTTATCGATGTTACGAATAAGGATTTGCGTCCGGCTAACATACCGAACATGAATAATGATAATGTCTGAAATACCCTTCCGGTTTCCCAGTTCCAGATAAAAACTCCTGTTTTTCCGTTTACCAGGTTGCCTGCCCATAACTTTGTTAATGAATTGTCTGTGATGTATTCGCCCATTTTCCCGATAAAAGACCATGAAAGCGGGTCGGACATCTTCATGCCGGGATCTTGCAGGGATATAAAAAAGTTAAACCATTCGTAAGGCTGAAGCATCAGTATAATTGCAATCCAAAATACAGCTTTATTACCAAGATTAGCAACAGGGATCAACAAAAAACCAATAATAGCATAAATGGTAAGAATATCTCCTTCATAAAATGAAGAATTTACAAGTCCGAAAACAAGCAAAAGCACTAACCTCCAGGCGAATCTTCCCCTAAAATCTTTGCCTTTCTTCTTCTGGTTATTCGATTGAATGAAGAATGTAAGTCCAAAAAGCAAAGCGAAAATAGCATATGATTTTCCGCCAAACAAGAAAAACAAGCTCTTCCATATACCCTTATCAATAACAACCATCCAGGCAGGCAAATCAGAGGGAAAGTAATAGAAATCAAAATGTTCGATGTTATGTAATAGCATTATTGATACAATGGCAAAGCCGCGCAGGGCATCAACCACATGAAGGCGATATTCATTTGAATTCATAAATAATAAGCAGTTTAATTATAAGCATTTTAATCAATTTTGTATTATATATTTATTGTTGGTAGATGAATTTGGAATATGGTGTACAAAACGGTTAGGTGTATGCCGTCGTGCCGTTTTCATTGTTTTTAATTATCAGGGTACAATTTACATAAAACTTTGAGATTAACAATCGCAAATCATCAGGCCGGGCATGTATTATACACCGTGTAATGCCCGGCTGCTTTTTACATTTGATTGGAAATTTCCTATATCAAATTGGCGTTAAACATAGTTTACTGCAATTTTATCAGATAATTGCACTATGCAGCAATTCATATTTTTTGGTTTCCTGATTTTATACTCTTACATTTGATATATTGCTTTTATTAACTGTAAGATATATATTATACGTAACATACATTATTAAAAAGGGGGTAATTATGAAAATCAAAAAAAATAACCGGGTCATATTATTATTAGTACTCGCATTTCTAATGTCAGCAGGCACCTTATTAGCCGGGGAGCTCTATGACAAGGTTGTGCAGAATGATA
>CAZFHF010000030.1:0-16810 GCA_964518655.1 uncultured Bacteroidales bacterium
AGATTAAAACCACAGGTAAGAATATATTTCATCTCAAAGGATTAGCCGGTTCATCCAAATCTGCTTTTTCTGCAGGTGTTATTATGCAGTTAGCCGGCTGCAATATATTTGTTTTCCCTCTGAAAGAAGAAGCTGCATATTTTTATAATGACCTGGTAAACCTGCTTGGCATAAGGAATGTTTTCTTTTTTCCTTCATCATATAAAAGGTCTGTCCATTATAACCAGACTGATAATGGAAATATTATCCTCAGAGCAGAGGTGCTTAATAAATTAAATACCCTGAATGACAGTCTGCTGGAAGAATCAGAATCATTATCCATAGTTACATACCCTGAAGCTATTATTGAAAAAGTTATAACACATGAACTGCTAAATGACAATACTCTTCAGATTATAAAAGGTGAAAAAATACCAATAAGCTTCATTTGCGAGGTGCTGGAAGAATATAAATTCCAGCCGGTGGATTTTGTGTACGAGCCCGGTCAATTTGCAATCAGGGGAGGAATAGCTGACATTTTCTCATTTTCATGTGACTTACCATATAGAATCGACTTTTTCGGGGATGAAGTTGAATCCATACGCACGTTTGATGTGGACACCCAGCTCTCAAAGGAACTCTTAAATAAAATCCTTATTTTACCTAATATTCAGGATCCGTCGGTTGTGGAAGCAAACGAATCATTCCTTGAATTTATCCCAGAATCATCAAGGATATGGACAACGGATCTTCATTCTGTAATTCAGGAAATAGTAGAATTGTTCAAGAAACCTGTTATAACTGATGAGTCAGAAGATCCCACTCCTGGAAATAAAAATAAAATACTAAACACAGATGAAGAAATTCTGAAGATGCTCAAAGATTTCACCCTGATTGAGTCAGGCCACAGATTCTACTTCCCGGCAAAAAAGATGTACCATTTCAACACAGCCCCTCAGCCAGCTTTTAACAAAGACTTTAACTTCCTGGGAGAACAATTGAATAAATATTCCGGCAACGGGTATAAGAACTTTATTCTCTCTGACAGCGAGAAACAGATAGAACGTCTGGCTAAGATTTTCAAGGATATCAATAAAGATGTTAAGTTCCATCCAATATTAAGTACTCTTCATGAGGGATTTGTTGATCATGATTTTAAAATATGCTGTTTCACTGACCACCAGATTTTTGACAGATATCATAAATACAAACTAAATAAATTCTTTTCAAACAAGGCAGCCCTGTCAATAAAAGAAATTAAAGGATTACAGCCAGGTGACTATGTGGTGCATATTGATCATGGAATAGGTATTTTCGGAGGTCTTGAGAAAATAGACAATAATGGTAAAATACAGGAAGCAGTCAGACTGGTATATAAGGATAATGATATCCTGTATGTTAGTATTCATTCTTTGCACAGAATATCAAAATATAAGAGCAAAGATGAGGCTATACCAAAGATATATAAGCTTGGCACCGGGGGATGGCAAAAACTTAAGCGCAACACTAAAAAGAAAATAAAAGATATTGCCAGGGACCTTATCGCCCTTTATGCAGAACGTCAGACGGAAAAAGGATTTTCGTTTTCAGCAGATACATATCTGCAGGAAGAATTAGAGGCATCTTTTATATTTGAAGATACACCTGATCAACTTCAGGCAACAAAATCAGTAAAAGTTGACATGGAAAAGGATATTCCTATGGACAGACTTATATGCGGAGACGTTGGTTTTGGAAAAACCGAAGTGGCAGTTCGTGCTGCATTTAAAGCAGTTGCTGACAGCCGCCAGGTTGCAGTTCTCGTACCCACAACAATTCTTGCGCTACAGCATTATACCACATTTAGAGAAAGATTAAGGGATTTACCATGTAACATAGATTATATAAGCCGCCTGAAAAAAGCCAGGGAACAAAAGGAAACGATAAAGAAACTTGAAGAGGGAAAAATCGATGTATTAATAGGAACACACAGAATTCTCGGTAAGGACATACATTTTAAAAATCTGGGATTACTTATTATAGATGAAGAACACCGTTTTGGTGTCGTTGCCAAAGAAAAACTTAGACATATGAAATCAAATATTGATACTCTTGCTTTAACAGCTACCCCTATACCCAGAACCTTGCAGTTTTCACTGATGGGAGCACGCGACCTGTCAGTTATCGATACACCCCCTCCTAACCGCCATCCTATTAATACTGAACTGCATACATTTAATAAAGAGATAATCAAAGAAGGTATTGAATTTGAAGTATCCAGAAACGGCCAGGTTTTCTTTCTTCATAACAGGATAAAAAATATTCTTGAAATAGAAACACTGATAAACAGATTATGTCCGGGCATTAAAACAGCAATAGCACACGGGCAAATGGAAGGAAGAAAACTGGAACAAATAATGCTTGGTTTTATCGCCGGAGATTATGATGTACTGGTCACAACAACAATCATTGAATCCGGATTAGATATCCCTAATGCCAATACAATATTTATCAATGAAGCCCATAATTACGGATTAAGTGATTTGCACCAGCTAAGGGGCAGGGTCGGCAGATCAAATAAAAAAGCTTTCTGCTATTTACTAACCCCGCCCCTGACTTATATTACACCTGATGCAAGAAGAAGATTAAAAGCTATAGAAGAGTATTCTGATCTGGGCAGCGGATTCAATATTGCTCTTCAGGATCTTGATATCAGAGGTGCAGGCAACTTGCTAGGTGCCCAACAGAGCGGATTTATTGCTGATATAGGATTTGACACATATAACCGCATACTTAACGAGGCAATGCAGGAATTAAAAAATAATGAATATAAAGAGTTGTATGCAAAAGAAGATGAACAACAACAAAAAATTGAAACTTCCTCTAAATTTATTGATGATTGCCAGATTGATACAGATCTTGAATTGCTCTTTCCTGATGAATATATATCAAATGCCTCTGAAAGAATCCATTTATACAGACAGCTGGATAATATTAAAACAGAAGATGCACTTCAAAAATTTGAAGAACATCTGATTGATAGATTTGGCGCCTTACCTGAGCCAACAAAAGAATTATTGTCTGTTGTAAAATTGCGATGGGTTGCTGTCGATTCAGGATTCGAAAAAGTTATTATAAAGAATAATAAACTTATCGGATATTTTATCTCAGATCAGGATTCTCCGTATTTCAGATCACAGGTCTTCAATAATATTTTAAACTTTATTCATAAAAATCCCGCCATATTTAAGATGAAAGAAAAAAATAATAAACTTAGCGTTACCATATCCAATATTGATACTATAAACAAAGCCGTAAATTTTCTTAAGACAATATTGAATGAATAACAATTAATAATCTAATCATTACTTATATTTGCTGCAATTTTTAACTCTGATTTATAAATTTGTTTTATTTTTCAATGATAGGGTAAATCTTGAAAGATATATCATATGATCTGGTATGCTATATGGTTTATGATAATAAAATATATATTATTCAGGCACAGGAACAATATGGAATGAATATTTCTGAAACATTGAATACTGATGAATCTTACAATTGATATAGGAAATTCAGCCGCTAAAATAGGATTATTTCATGATAATGAACTTATAACATCCAGGAACTATAAGGTTCTTACTGATGATTTACTGATGGATCTATATCACAGTTACAAATTCAGAAATGTTATACTTTCATCAGTAAGTAACAGCAATCTGCAAATAAATAAGCTGGAGCTGCTGCTGAATAATTATATTGAATTAAATTACATTACTCCACTGCCAGTTAAAAATCTATATAAATCGCCGGAAACACTTGGAAATGATAGAATAGCAGCGGCTGTCGGGGCAAACAATATTTTCCCGAATAATACCGTTCTTGTTATTGATACCGGAACAGCAATTACTTATGATATTATTACCGATAATAGTGAATACCTGGGAGGAAATATCTCACCTGGTCTGAATATGAGATTTCGCGCACTAAATGAATACACATCCAATCTACCCTTGTTTGAGGGGCATAGTGAATTTCCTGAATTTGGAAATAACACTGAAAGTGCTATTATTTCAGGTGTTCAAAAAGGTATTATTTATGAAATTGAATCTTATATTGAAAAAACAGGTAAATTTTATAAAAACCTGAAAGTGTTACTAACAGGAGGTGATATTAATTTTTTTGATAAAATGTCAAAAAAAACCATCTTTGTGGAACCAAATTTGGTACTTATTGGACTGAATAACATTTTGGAATATAATGTTAACAAGAGCTGAAATAGTAATAATCATTTCAATATTGTTCATGACAACTAATGTCAACGGGCAGTATACAAGTCATTCACCATACTCCAAGTTTGGCGTCGGAGATGTTTCACAAAGGGGTTTTGCTCAGAACAAAGCTCTGGGCGGAATCGGCATTGGCCTCAGATATAAGAATCAAATTAACTATCTGAATCCAGCATCTTATAGTTCACAGGATACCATGTCATTTATCTTCGATGTGGGGTTACTTGGTAATTATACTGTTTTAAAAACCTCAGAATATGAGGATATCACAAAAGATATTAATGTAGGCCATGTTGCATTAGGCTTTCCTATCGCCAAATTCCTGAAATCAAGCCTGGGCATCATTCCTTACAGTAAGGTGCATTATAATTTGGTGATGGAGGAGAATAGCGATGACAACCCTGATAATTACAGTATCGCATATAGTGGAAGGGGCGGAATAAATCAGTTTTATTTGGGCAATTCCCTGCTTATTGGCAGAAATATTGCCCTGGGAGTAAATGTCTCTTACCTGTTTGGTGTGATTGAGCGTACAAAAACCGTTGCCTTTGATAATTATGAAGATCAGGCTTATACGTATTTTAATGATAAAGCAAATATCGGAGGATTTTACCTGGATTACGGACTGCAGTTTTTCACTGACATTAATGATAAAAACAAGCTTACCTTTGGACTGACTTTTGCTAGCAAGACTGAAATTAATGTTAAATATGACAGTATAGCACTTCGTGATTTCGCACCATTCAGAATCGACACATTAAAAAACAATATTTATAGTGACGGAGCAATCACTCTGCCGGGAAAAATAGGGATCGGCCTTTCTTATAATTTTGATAATAAACTACTTATAGGTTTTGATTTTATATCAGAGAACTGGGAAAAGGCAGTATTCCCCAGTCAGGGTGATACTATGGCTAACAGTTCGTCATTCAGGTTTGGAATCGAATACACCCCCGTTCCATTAACTTCACAAAAAAGAAGTAAATACTGGGGACGCATAAAAATACGCGCCGGAGGACATTATGCAAAATCCTATCTTTTAATTAATGATAATCAGCTTTCTGATTACGGTATAAGCCTGGGAATAGGACTTCCCTGGAAAAATGAGAAGAAACTTTTTACAAATACATACTTTAACTTTACATATGAACTGGGTCAGAGAGGTAGCATTGACAATAGCTTAATTAAAGAAACATACAATTTATTTACAATTGGACTAACTTTATATGATTTCTGGTTTTTTAAACCTAAATATGATTAAAATAAATTATTATGAGACGAAATTTTGCCTGTTCTATAATATTATTTGCAGTATCGCTGGTATCAGTTAATGCCCTTTCACAGCGGGGAATTGATGACGGATCTCGTTTCGGGCATGGCGAGGATAGTATCAGATGTTTAAAGAACCTGTCGCTGTACAGAGAATATGCAAGACAAAAACTTTATAAAGATGCTCTTCCCTTCTGGAGAATAGTATATAATGAATGCCCCAAAGCTTCAAAAAATATTTATATCGATGGTGTAAAAATATATAAGCACCTGATTGAAAAAACAACAAACGAGGATAACAGATCAGCATTTATCGATACGCTGATGTTAATATATGAGCAACGAATAGAACACTATGGAGGTAAATGTAATGTCAGGGGAAGACAAGGCGTTGATCTTTTAAGATACAGAAGAAGTGACGATATAAAATATATTCAGAAGGGATACGAATATCTTAAGGAATCTCTTGAATTATGTAAGGGTAAAACTTCAGAAGCTGTACTGGCTACTTTTTTATCCGCTTCTGTTACTTTGTGCCAGAATCAAAAGATTGACGAAGTACAGGTACTTGACGATTATCTTTTAACTACTGATATATTAAACATTAAAATAAACAATGAACCTGAAGAAGAATCCCTGAAAGAGCTTAGAGAAAATCTGGATAACACATTCACAAATAAGCCATTATGCAATTGCGACTTGCTGGTTAAAGTATTTTCAAAGAGGCTGGAAAAAAATCCGCATGATATTGATAATCTGAAGACTATAACGACAATACTGAAAAAAAGTGATTGCTGCAGTACAGAATTATTCTTTATTTCATCAAAGAACCTTCACGATTCAATACCTTCAGCTGAGTCTGCAGAAAACATTGCAATAATGGCCTTTGTAAAAAATAAGTATAAGGAAGCAGTAAAATACTATAACCAGGCAATACAGCTTGAAAATAATGATTTAAAGAAAGCAGATTATTATTTGGGATTAGCTAAGAGTCAATATAAGTTAAATGATCTTCCCGAGGCAAAAAACCTTGCCCTGAAAGCTATTATTTACAATAAAAACTGGGGTGAGCCTTATCTGTTAATAGGACAAATATATGCTGACAGCAAAAATAGTATGACAGACGAATGCATCCCAAGTTCAGTATACTGGGTTGCAGTAGATAAGTTTGTTGAGGCAAAAAACATTGATTCCAATGTTTCAAATGAAGCCAACAAGTTAATACTCACTTATTCAAAATATTTCCCAAACAAAGAAGATGCATTCTTCTGCGGAATAAATGAAGGAGATACTTATAAGGTTGGCTCATGGATAAATGAAACCACTATAGCACGCTTCTGATTTTATAATAACATATGAACCTTATAAAAAATATTTTTCTGTTTTTAACAGTAATATTTTTTTCTCTGTCCTGTGAAAATGATATTGAAAAAATTAATGCACTGACAAGCGAATTAAACCTCCCTGATCAGACCGGTTATGATGTTGAAATAGCTTATACTGATTCAGGCAAGCTTATCGGTAAATTGTTTACACCTGAATTATATAAGTATGCAGATGATAAAGATCCTTATATTGAATTTCCCAAAGGTATAAAAGTTGTATTTTATGATAAGAACGAAGAATTTGAATCTTACATAAGAGCTAACTGGGCTAAATACTTTGAAAAAAAAGAGCTCTGGGAAGCCAGAAACAATGTTGTAGCAAGAAATGTGAAAAAGGGAGAGCAGCTAAATACTGAACAGCTTTTCTGGGATCAGGCCCTGGGAATTATTTATTCAGATAAGTTCTCAAAAATTGTTAATGCCGATGGTACCTTTTATGGGGAGAACGGATTTCAGGCAAAAGAAGATTTGTCAAAATGGAAATTAAAAGGATCAAAAGGAACAGTAAATGTAAGTGATGAATAAACGAATTAGTTTCATATTGGAGATCATATGGCTGCTGCTTGCTGTATCATGCCTTATCCTTGGTTTTCAAAGAACCTATAAATTCAGTATCAGGGAAAGCTATATGTTTTTTATACTAACGGTGCTTGCTTTTGCCATGTATTCTTTACGCAGATACATCAGAAAATCCCAAAAAAATAGATAAATTTGATATTCAAAATCTTTTGGTTTTAGTTGAAAGGAATATTTAAGTGAGTAATCTTACAATAATTATTATTTCATTGATCTTATCGGCCTTTTTCTCAGGTATGGAAATGGCTTTTATTGCATCCAATAAACTGAGAATTGAGCTTGATAAGAAGCAGAACCTTCTTTATACCAGAATAATATCAATTTTTACCCTGCATCCCGGACAATACATTACTACTATGCTTATAGGTAATAATATTGCTCTTGTTATATACGGACTGGTAATGGCAAAGATTCTGCAACCTTTAATTCTAAGTTTCACATCATCAGATTTAATTATACTTGTGATCCAAACAATAATTTCCACAGTGCTTATTCTGTTCACTGCAGAATTTCTGCCAAAAACCCTTGTTATAATTAATCCCAATCTTATTCTAAAATACCTGTCCTCACCTGTTGCTTTATTTTATATTATATTTTATCCGCTGACAAAGTCAATAATCTGGCTTATTAACCTGGTACTTAAGAATGTTTTTAATGTCCATCGTACTGATACATATTACAATCATAAAGTTTTCGGAAAGATAGACCTTGATCACCTTATAAGTGAAAGCACGGAAGATCAGACGGATAGTGAATCAGAAGAAAGTGATATTAAGTTTTTCCAGAACGCGCTGGAATTTTCAAACGTTAAGATCCGGGATTGTATGCTGCCACGGGCAGAAATTATAGCTATGGAGCAAAATAACTCGATTGACGAGCTAAAACAAAAATTCATTGAAACAGGATTTTCCAAAATATTGATATATAAAGAAACTATTGATAATATTATTGGATACTTTACTTTAAAAGAATTGTTTAAAAATCCTTCAGATATTAAATCAAACCTGATCAGCGTATCTTATGTGCCGGAAACCATGGCTGCCAACAAACTGTTGCGGAGACTTATACAGGAACATAAAAGTATTGCAGTAGTTGTTGATGAATTTGGCGGTATTTCAGGTATGGTGACAATTGAAGACATCATTGAAGAAATATTCGGAGAAATAGAGGATGAACATGATTTAATCGAACTTGTTGAAAAGCAGATTAGTGATTATGAATTTGTTTTTTCAGGACGCCTTGAAATTGATTACATAAATGATAAATACAACCTGAAAATTGATGAATCAGAGGAATATGAAACGCTGGCTGGTTACATATTCCATCATCACAGAAGTATTCCTAAAATCAATGAACGCTTTGTTATTCACGATATGGAATTTAAAATTATTAAAGCCAGCAATACCAGGATCAAAGTTGTTTATTTGCAGGTTTTTAAAAATGACTGAAATCAGTATTTTCTGAAACAGACTAATACGTTATATATAAATGACTTTTAACATTTTCATCTGCTTATTTCATTACTGGAAAAAAGTATTATAAATTAATGCTTAATAATCATTACTAATTCTTTTGGTGAATATTATAAATTAGTATATTCGTAGCCTGAATTTTTTAGCCTCAAAAAAATATATATTTATGGCAACTTTACAAAAAATTAGAAACCGCGCAGGTTTATTAATTGCAGTAGTAATAGGTGTGGCTTTACTTGCATTTGTCCTTGGAGATATGTTTAATTCAGGAAAATCTCTGTTCTCAAATTCTCAATATGAGATAGCTGAAATTGCAGGGAAATCGATAGCATACAGGGATTATCTGAGAAGAGTAGATGATATGGCCTCAATCTATAAATTTACCCTGGGAAGGACCTCCCTAAACGAAGATATGATGGATAATATCAGGGATGACATGTGGGAGAAAATGGTGCAGGATTTTGTAATGCAAAAGGATTACAAGGAACTGGGACTCTCAGTGTCAGGTGATGAACTATTTGATATGTTTCAGGGTTCTAATCCTCACCCTCTTATACGGCAGATATTTACAAATCCTGAAACCGGTACAATAAACAGAGGACAATTATTCAGGTTCTTACAGCAAACACAGGAAGATACTGACAGCGAAGAAAAAAAGTTCAGAATATACCTTGAAAATGAAATTCACAGATATACAATATTTAATAAGTACAATACCTTAATCAAGAAAGGTTTAAACGTTACTTCACTTGAGGCAAAGATGAGAATAAACTGGACAAATAAAAGTATCAACTTTGACTATATTGTATTACCGTTTAACTCTGTGCCTGACTCAGCGATATCTGTAACAGAAAAAGATATAACAAATTATTATATGCTTCATAAATCTGATTATGAGCAAGATGAAGCCAGAGATATAAGATATGTTTACTTTGAAGTTACTCCCTCCGAAGATGATTATAAAGACGCGGAGAAATGGATTTATGATATAGAAAATGAATTCAGGGAAACAGAAGAGACAAAACAGTTTATTAATTTCCAGTCAGATGTACCTTATAATGACAAAAATTATTCATATGACAGTATTCCTGAACTATTCAGGGAAAGTTTGTTTAATGAGGAGCCGGGAGCTGTTTACGGACCGTATTTCGAAGACCAGGCATATAAACTGGCAAAACTGACTGTAGTAAACTACCTGCCTGATTCGGTAAGAGCAAGGCACATTCTTTTAAGAGCAGATCAGCAGAACGCAAGGCAGATGTTTCAGCTTGCCGATAGTCTTGAAACCCTGCTAAAAAACGGAGCTGGCTTCGCTGAGCTGGCAAGAGACAATTCAGCTGATGGTTCAGCACAGGAAGGCGGTGACCTGGGATGGTTCACTGAAAATGATATGGTAAGCCTTAAATCCTTGAGTGACAGTTGCTTCTTTGGTAAAACAGGTGATATAAAAATAGTTGCATCTCAATTAGGTATTCATGTTATTGAAATTCTTAACCAGTCAAGAAAAGTCAGGAAAGTACAGATTGGAGTGCTCGCCAGGAAAGTTGAAC
Organism: uncultured Bacteroidales bacterium; assembly: GCA_964518655.1. Taxonomy (GTDB): domain Bacteria; phylum Bacteroidota; class Bacteroidia; order Bacteroidales; family UBA10428. The sequence continues at coordinate 10,500 of CAZFHF010000030.1, forward strand.
CCAGTGAAATAACTGACCGGCTATATTATCAAAAAGCCAGTGAGTTTGCAGGATTGAACAATACATATGATAAATTTAATAAAGCAGTGGAAAAACAAAACTTAATGGCTTGGTTTGCCAGGGATTTGACTCCGCTTGAGAAAGATATTTCCGGTCTGGAATCACCAAGAAGTATGGTTAAGTGGGCTTACAATGCCAGCGAACATGCTGTTTCACCTGTGTTCAAGTTTAGTGACAAGTATGTTGTTGCTGTGGTAGATGATGTAAGAGAAAAAGGATATGCTCCGTTGGATGATATAAGAGCCGAAATAGAAATAGAAGTGAAAAAGGTAAAAAAAGCACAACAGATAATATCAAATATCAGGAATAAAATTGGCGGGATAAACTCACTGGAAGAACTGGCAACTGTTATAAATACAAACGTTCAAACAGCAACAAATGTAAGATTTATTTCACGCTCCTTTGGCACAGCAGGTGTTGAGCCTAATGTTATAGCAACAGCATTTTCAATGGAGCCTGATGTATTATCAGATCCTGTTATTGGCAATAATGGGGTATACGTAGTTACTGTTTCAACGATCAATGAGCCGGCTGAGACCAATGAACTTGATATTGCCCGTGAAAAGAAACTTATGGAAAGGAATTTTGGCGCCCGTGTATACTATTCAGCTTACGAGGTAATGAAAGATATGGCCAAAATAGAGGATCTCAGATCTGACTTTTATTAATAGCCGGTGCAGAATTATTGTAAGCTGTATATTCCTTTATCCTTTTTTTCCGAAAGTTTATCATGGATTGCCTAATATCTTTTTGGCAATTTCAGCAATTAGCTTATTGTCAGCCTTTCCTGCAAGCTCTTTGGCTGCTTCGCCCATTACCCTGCCTATATCTTTAACTGAAGCAGCATTTACTCTGTTAATAATATCCTGTATCTTTTTTGTTAATTCCTCTTCACTAAGCTGTTCAGGTAAATATTGCTCAATAACCTTTGCCTCTGTAATCTCAGTGTTATACAGATCTTCCCTTCCCCGGGCTTTATAAATCGCTGCTGATTCCCTCCTTTGCTTGATTAATTTCTGAATTATCTTTAGTTCTGTCTCATTAGTTAAGTTGCTCATGCCTCCCTTTTCTGTTCTGGCATGCAGGAAGGCGGTTTTAATAGCTCTGAGTGCCTCGAGCTTGTCTTTTTCCCTGGCCAGCATGGCTGCTTTCAGGTCTTTGGTTATTCTGTCAAATAAATTCATTTTAATATATTTTTTTTCTGCACTTTATACTTTGCGTCAGTTTATTATAAGCTGAAGCCAGATTAATATAAGATTTATTTAATCGACGTTGTCATGTAAATAAGAATTATCCTTGTTTAATTTGGCATTAAGATCTTCATCATCTGAGAGGGAATACTTGGATATTTTTGATTCTTCAGAATGCTTGATATCTTTCAGGTTTATATTTCTTCTTTTATATGCAGGCTCATTTTCCAGCTGATCGATATAGTTATTATTTTCCGGATTATTAAATCTAAGTTCTTTGAGCTCCTCCTGCATCTTTTTAATATTTTTCACTCTCATTGATGCTTTGATTGAATCAATTGGTTTGCTGAATTTGGATGATACACTGCGCAGTTTTTCTTCTTCGTAGATATCAAATTCTATTGTCCGCTGTTTTACAAACGACTCATCATCTTTTTCCGATTGTTGCTGTTGATCTGATTCAGATGAAGGTTTTACTATATTGCTTTTCATATGATCATCATTCAGTGTGATTTTATCCAGGTGTCTTTCTTTGACATATATATCCGGTATGCTGTTAGTGCCAAAGCCAGTTGCAATTATAGTAATGCTCAGTTTTACAGCAAGTGATTCGTCAATACTGTTGCCCCAAATCAGATCGGCATCTGAGCCTGTTGTATCCTGAACATAGTCTTTAATCTTTTCTATCTCATCCATTGTAACCTCTTCGGCACCTGAAGTAATATTAATCAGCACATTACGCGCACCTTTGATATCGTTATCATTAAGAAGCGGTGAGTTTAATGCTTCTTTTGCTGCCTGTATGGCACGGTCTTCTCCTTCGGCTTTTGCTGAACCCATTATTGCTACGCCGCTGTCTTTCATCACAGTTTCAACATCTGCAAAGTCAACGTTGATACTTCCGGGAACAGTGATTATCTCTGCAATACCTTTAGCTGCTATTGCCAGTATATCGTCAGCCTTGGAAAAAGCTTCCGAAACCCTGAGGTTTCCGTAAATCTCCCGTATCTTCTCATTATTAATTACAAGCAAAGAATCCACATATTTCTCAATCTCTGCGATACCTTCCAGGGCCTGGTTTATTTGCCGTTGTCCCTCGTTTCTGAAAGGTATGGTAACAATAGCTACTGTAAGTATTTTCATATCTTTTGCTGCCTTTGCTATTATCGGTGCAGCACCTGTCCCTGTGCCTCCTCCCATGCCTGCCGTTATAAATACCATCTTTGTGTTACCTGCAAGCACTTCCCTGATATCATCAATATTTTCTATTGCAGCCTGCTTACCGATCTCCGGCTTGTTCCCTGCACCCCTGCCTTCGGTTAACGACTTGCCCAGTTGTATTCTAACAGGAACAGGACTATTTGCCAGGGCCTGCAGGTCAGTATTACAAACACAAAAATCCACATCTTTTATTCCCTGCCTGTACATATGATTGACAGCATTACCTCCCCCACCTCCAACTCCTATGACTTTTATTATATTACCCTGATTTAGTGAAAGATCAAAGTTCATTAAATCATCCATGGCTTTATTTTTTAAGTTAAACTACATATTTGTATCATTTTCTTCAATGAATATAGTGCCTATATCTTTTATAAATTCAAATAACTTATGCCTGGTTTTTGATTTTGTTGCCGTATCTTCTTTCCTGTCACCCTGATTTATAAGTGCAGCCTTCTCTGATTCCTTATTCTCCAGGATCTCATAGCCCTTAAGCAATAATCCTATGCTTGTAGAATACATAGGTTGGTTGTACTCATCAAGTGTATCACTGGCTATTAATTCACTGGGATAACCAATACGTACATCCATTCCCGATCTGTAGTTCACAAGCTGGGGTAAATATTTTAGCAGTGATCCTCCGCCTGTAAGTACAATACCGGCACTTAGTTTTTCGATATAATCGGAATTCTCAATTTCAAATAATACTGCATCAATAATTTCCTCCATACGTGACTGTATTATATATGCAAGGCTTTTAAAGGAAATCTCTTTAGGCTCTCTTCCGCTGATACCCGGTATAGTAACGATCTTATCTTCCTGAGCAAGATCGCCCAGGGCAGATCCAAATTGAATTTTTAGTGCTTCAGCCTGGCGGTTAAGTATGGAACATCCTTCCTTGATGTCCTTTGTTACAACATTACCTCCAAAAGGTATCACGGCAGTATGACGGATAACTTCATCGTAATAAACGGCAATATCAGTTGTCCCTCCCCCGATGTCAATCAATGCCACACCTGCCTCTTTTTCATCATCAGTCAATACTGAAGCCGATGATGCCAGGGGTTCCAGAATTAACTGAATGACATCCAGGCCGATGCTTTCCACACAATTCTTAATATTTTTGGCTGATGCTATCTGCCCTACTACAATATGAAAGTTAGCCTCCAGCCTTCGCCCAGCCATACCTACCGGATTTTTAACCCCGGTTTCATTGTCAACAATATAATTCTGTGGTAAAACATGTATAATCTCCTCACCGACATCAATAGGGATTTTGTACATTTCAGCAATGAGTTTACGCTTATCTTCCCTTGTAATTCTTTTATCCAGAGATTCAATGTTAACATAACCCCTGCTCCTTACACTTTTGATATGCTGGCCGGCAATTCCGACAAATACCTTTGAAAGAGTTAACCCTGACTGCTTTTGCACATCTTCAACAGTCATGCGTATAGCGTTAACTGTCTCTTCAATATTAAGCACAACACCTCTCTTTACTCCTTTGGATGGCGTTTTACTCATCCCTAAAATTTCCAATTTACCGTTATCATTTTTTCGCCCTACTATTGTTACAATCTTTGTTGTTCCAATATCAACGGCAGCTAAAAAATTCTTTTTCTGGTCCATAGTATTATCATTTTTTACAAATAATTTGATTCTTATACTTTACATTTATTATGGTATAGTTATTCCAGTCAGTATTATTTAACCACTTTAAATAAAGTGTTTCAAGTTTTATGAACTTCTCCTCGATATCATTAATCTCGCCAAATTCAATAATATGTGGCCCTACCCTCGGCACTATCTCAAACTCATAATTATCATTTACATATATCTGTACAATCTGCGAATTCCAGAATTCATTATCACTTATAAATTTTACTAACCTGAATGCATCATATATCACTCTTTCCTTTTTATTCAGGCTATCAGTGATATTGTCCAGTATGTTGTTCACCCTGTTAATATTAAAAGGTTCATGAATATTTCCTGATACCACTATCACATAAGGGCTGAATCTGTAAGATAAAGGAATAATTGTGCCATATTCGCCCAGATAGTAGCTTATATTATTACTGTTAATAATCCTTACCAGCGGTTTGTATTGGACAACTTCAATATTAAGCCTGCCCTTTTCAGTAATATAAATCTCAGAATTACTTATTTGCTGGTTATTCGCAAACAATGACTCTAATTTTTTCAGGTTAATATCATTAACCGGTTCTCCCAGTATTTTAATATTATTCTGCTCCAGGAGAGCAATAATATCATTCTTATTAATAAATTTAGTGTCCAGGCTATCCATGATTTTAATTTCAATAGCATTACAGAGCAGACCTTCTTCCCTGTCAGCGATAAATCCGGATATCAGAAACAGATATGCAACAATCAGCAGCCAGATAGATATTAACTTTATTTTTTTCATCTTTTTTCTGTTTTCTTATCAGCAAGCAGCATCCTAACAGGTTCAACATATTGGTCTATATCTCCTGCCCCCAGCGTTAATAATACTTCAATATTCTTTTTCCCAAGTGTTTTCAGAAGGGCTTCCTTATTACAAAGCTCCTTGTTTTCTATTATACCCTGTCAAAAATTGTTCTCGAGGTAATACCTTTTATTGGGAGCTCTCTTGCAGGATAAATATCAAGCAAAATAAGCTCATCCAGCATATCAAGGCTTTCAGCAAATTCATCTGCAAAATCACGGGTACGGCTATATAGATGAGGCTGAAAAATACCTGTTATTTTCTTTTCCGGGTACAACATTCTTACAGATTCTATTACAGCTGTGATCTCTTTTGGATGATGGGCATAATCATCAATATATACCAGTTCTTCTTCGTTAATCCTGTAATCAAAACGTCTTGCAATACCTGTAAATGCACTTAGCCCTTTTCTTATCGTTCCTTCATCCACTCCCAGGAAATATGATACTGCTGTTGCTGCAACAGCATTTTCCACATTTATTATTCCCGGATGCTGCAGTGTAAGGTTTGTGATTTTCACTGCCGGAGTAATTACATCGAATGTGTAAGTTCCCTTATTTAAGCTTATGTTATCAGCATAAAAATCACCGCCGCTTTTCAGTGTATAGGTATAATAATCATAATCTGATTCCAGGTTTAATTTAATTCCGCTTTTAGCCAGTATTTTTCCTCCCTTTTTGGTTTGATTTACAAACCGGTTAAAAGCTTTTTCGAGTTCATCCCTGGTGCCGTAAATGTCAAGATGATCAGGGTCAATAGCTGTTACAACAGATATATAAGGATAAAACCTCAGGAATGATCTGTCAAACTCATCGGCTTCAGTAACTATGTAATTACTGCTTTCAGAATACACCAGGTTGCTGTTGAAATTTTTTGAAATGCCTCCCAGGAAGGCGCTGCAGCCAAATTCTGACTGGCTCAGCAAAAATGCTATCATTGTCGACACAGTAGTTTTTCCATGTGTCCCGGCAACTGCAATATTATTACCTTTTTCAGTAATATATCCAAGGATTTCAGCTCTTTTATATGGTCTGAAGTTGCTGTTGCGAAAAAGGTTCAGTTCTTTGTGGTCATTTGGTATTGCCGGAGTAATAATTACCAGCGTATCTTTATTATTTAAATAATCTTCAGGTACTAATTTCGTATTGTCCTCAAAATGAATATTCATCCCTGAGTTTATAAGCTCATTTGTCAGGGGAGTTGACGTACGGTCATACCCTGCAACATCCCTGCCCGTGGCCTTAAAGTACCTGGCCAGTGCACTCATTCCTATGCCTCCAAGACCTATCATATAAACTCTGTTAAAAGTGTCCAGATTCACTTTTCCTCATTTTAATATTTTGTATACCTCA
>CAZFHF010000031.1:0-15250 GCA_964518655.1 uncultured Bacteroidales bacterium
ATGTCAAGTATGGCTCTTGCCTGTACTTCAGACAGATTAAAATTCTTCATAAGTCCCTCCCTGGCAACCTCAGGATTGGCCGAGGATTTGATAAGATCGATCACAGCATCAATATTATCAAGTGCAATTATCAGTCCTTCAAGTATATGAGCCCTCTTTTCCGATTGCTCGAGATCATAATTTGTCCTTCGTACTACTATATCGTGACGATGGTTTACAAAGTATTTAATTGTCTGACCCAGCGAAAGCATCCTTGGACGGCCTCTCACCAGGGCAATGTTATTAACATTAAAGGAAGTCTGCAACTGGGTGTATTTGTATAGTTTGTTTAATACAACAGATGACTGGGCATCCTTCTTTAAAATAATAACTATGCGCAATCCGTTCCTGTCAGATTCGTCATTAATATATGAGATGCCGTCAATGCGCTTCTCATTTATCAATTCTGCAGTCCTGGCAATCATTTCTGCCTTGTTTACAAGGTAAGGTATCTCAGTAACTACTATTGTTTCTCTTCCGCTTGGCGTAATTTCAATCTCTGTCTTTGCCCTGAGCACAATCCGGCCCCTGCCTGTTTCAAATGCGTCTTTTATTCCCTGGAAACCATAAATTATGCCCCCGGTAGGAAAATCAGGACCTTTCATATGCTGCATCAGCTCCTCCGTAGAGATATCATTGTTATCAATATATGCATTTATGGCGTCGCATACTTCCGTAAGATTATGCGGAGGAATATTTGTTGCCATACCAACCGCAATGCCGGAAGCACCGTTCACTAGCAGATTCGGTATTCGTGTCGGCAGTACCGTAGGTTCATTTAAGGAATCATCAAAATTTAGCTGAAAATCAACCGTATTTTTATTAATATCTGACAAGGTCTCTTCAGCAATCTTCTGAAGCCTGGCTTCAGTATAACGCATAGCAGCCGGACTGTCGTTGTCCATGGATCCGAAATTTCCCTGCCCGTCAATCAGAGGATATCTCAAAGACCAGTTCTGCGCCATCCTTACCATTGCATCATATACAGATGTATCACCATGGGGATGATATTTACCAAGCACCTCTCCTACTATCCTGGCAGACTTTTTATACGACCTGCTGGCTAGAAGTCCCAATTCAAACATCCCAAACAAAACTCTCCTGTGAACAGGCTTTAAGCCATCCCTCACATCAGGCAGTGCACGGGAAACAATAACCGACATTGAATAATCAATATATGCCGATTTCATTTCCTCCTCAATATTGATTTTGATTATCTTCTCTCCTTCAGCCATATTTTATGAAATGATGTTTTTAAGGTTTAAAATATTGTATTAAATTTAGTTATAAATTACCACACTAAAGTAGGTAATTATTATATTTTTGCTATCAGCAAATCGTTATAATTATTAACACAAATGTGTTTATAAATGGTATACTTTTATTTAGTATATTTGCACTTAATAGTATTATTTTAAGACCCAATATCCACTCAAATTTTAACTGTATTTTTTTATGGATTCAAAATTCTCGCAGCGAATAAAAGATGTGCTCACTTACAGTAAGGAAGAGGCAATAAGACTGGGAAATAAAGAGATAAGCCCGGAACACCTGTTTTTAGGCATCCTCAGGGAAGGTGAAGGAGTAGCAATTAATGTTCTTACTTCACTCAGGGTTAATCTTTATGATCTCAGAAAAAATATTGAGGCTGCGTTGTCAGCATCCGGTCCTATTAAAGTTACGGAGACAGATAATATACCTCTCTTAAAATCATCGGAGAGAGTTTTAAAACTTGTTTATCTTGAAGCCAAATCATTAAGAAATACTACTATCGATACAGGCCACCTTTTGCTGGCTATTATAAAGGATGAAAACAGCGTTATCTCAAGAGTACTGTATGAACATAATATTGACTACGAGACTGCAAGAAAAGAAATACTCAAGCAAAGGGAAGAAAATATAGAAACCGAAGAACCACGGGCCGAATTTCCCAATGATGAAGATGAACCAGGTAGCGCCTTTGGCCCGGGTAAAGGCAGCGGACAGGAACAATCCTCCAGATCAGGCTCTGATACCCCTGTCCTTGATAATTTTGGCATTGACCTTACCAAGGCAGCTGAAGAAGACCGCCTGGATCCTATAATCGGCAGGGAAAGAGAAATTGAACGCCTGGCACAGATACTGAGCCGCAGGAAAAAGAATAATCCTATACTTATTGGAGAACCGGGAGTCGGAAAATCAGCTATTGCAGAAGGACTGGCAATGCGTATTATTCAACGCAAAGTAGCAAGGGTGCTTTTCGGTAAGAGGGTTGTTACACTTGACCTTGCATCAATTGTTGCAGGGACAAAGTACCGCGGACAGTTTGAAGAACGTATGAAAGCTATCCTTAATGAACTGTCAAAGACATCCGAAATTATACTTTTCATTGATGAGATACATACAATTGTTGGTGCCGGCGGTGCAACAGGATCGCTGGATGCCGCAAATATGCTTAAACCTGCCCTGGCAAGGGGCGATATTCAATGTATAGGATCCACAACTCTTGATGAGTACAGACAGCATATAGAAAAAGACGGAGCCCTGGAACGCAGATTCCAGAAAGTCATGATAGAGCCTACAACACCTTCTGAAACCATTGAGATACTCAATAATATCAAGGAGAGGTACGAGGACCACCATAACGTATTTTATACCCCTGAAGCAATAGATGCATGCGTAAAGCTTACAAACAGATACATAACTGACAGGCACCTCCCCGATAAAGCTATTGATGCCCTGGATGAAGCAGGATCAAGGGTCCATATCTCAAATATTGTTGTCCCTGAAAAGATACTCGGACTGGAACAGAAAGTTGAAGAAACAAAAAAAGAGAAAATTAAAGCAGTAAAGAACCAGAATTTTGAGAAAGCAGCTTCCTTCAGGGATAAAGAGAAGGAATACCTTGATCTTCTTGAGGAAGAAAAAAACAAGTGGGAAAAAGAACTTACAAGAAACAGGGAGATTGTTGATGACGAAAAAGTGGCTGAGGTCGTTGCAATGATGACCGGCGTGCCGGTGCAAAGAATAGCCCAGGCAGAAGGCGAACGCCTGCTGAAAATGAGTAAGGAACTGGGCGGAAGAGTCATAGGCCAGGATGAAGCTATACAGAAAGTAGTGAGATCCATTCAAAGAAACAGAGCAGGGCTCAAAGATCCAAACAAGCCTATTGGCACATTTATTTTCCTCGGACCTACAGGAGTAGGTAAAACACAGCTTGCCAAAGTGCTTGCCCAATACCTGTTTGATTCCATTGACAACCTCATAAGGATAGATATGAGCGAATATATGGAGAAATTTACTGTATCCAGACTGGTAGGTGCTCCTCCGGGTTATATAGGATACGAGGAAGGCGGGCAGCTTACAGAGAAGGTAAGAAGGAAACCCTATTGTGTCGTTCTGCTTGATGAACTCGAAAAAGCACATCCCGACATATTTCATATCCTCCTGCAGGTTCTTGATGAGGGCCAGCTGACTGACAGCCTCGGCAGAAAAGTGGATTTCAGAAATACTATCATCATCATGACATCCAACATAGGTACACGCCAGCTGAAAGACTTCGGACAGGGCGTAGGATTCAGCACACAGTCAAAACAAAAAGATACAGGTGAATATGCTAAAAGTATTATTCAAAATGCCCTTAAAAAGCATTTTGCACCTGAATTCCTTAACAGACTGGATGATGTGGTAATTTTTAATGCCCTGACAAAAAAAGATATCTTTGAGATTATTGATATTGAATTAAAAGGACTCTTTGACAGGATATTTAACCTGGGCTATGAGATCAAGCTTTCAACAACAGCAAAGGAATTTATTGCTGAAAAAGGCTACGATATCCAGTTTGGTGCACGCCCGCTGAAACGTGCCATACAGAAATATCTTGAGGATCCTATGGCCGAGGTTATTATTAAAACAAAACTGAAAGAAGGTGACGTAATTTCCGTGGGTTTTAATGAAAAGAAAGAGGAGATAACAATGAAAGTGGTTCATAAAACAGAGTCAAAAAAGGCAATCGATAAACTTGAAAAAAACTAAACCAGGAATTAATCCTGGTTTTTTTATTGTGCCCCGCCAAGTATAGCTTTATTAATCCTCCTGACCAGAAAAGGCCCTTCATAAATAAATCCTGTATATACCTGCACCAGTATAGCTCCGGCATTGATCTTCTCAATAGCATCTGCCGGCGTCATTATTCCTCCAACACCTATTACAGGTATTTTGCCTCCTGCCTTTTTACTGATGTACCTGATGATTTCCGTGGATCTTTCCTTAAGCGGCAAGCCACTTAATCCGCCATTCCCAATTTCTTCAAGCTTGCTCTCTGAAGTCTTGATACCTTTTCTTGAAATAGTAGTATTAGTAGCTATTATGGCATCAATATCGTATTTTCTGCAAATATCCAGTATCTTGTCTATCTCATCGTTGCTAAGATCAGGAGAAATCTTAAGCATTATCGGCTTATATCTCTTTTGCCCTTTCCTGATGCCTGTTAACCTGCCGATGATATTTTCAAGTGACCTGTGGTCCTGTAATTCAGTAAGATTATCAATGTTCGGACAACTAAGATTAACAGCAATGTAATCAACATGATCATACAGCTTCCTGAAACAAACTTCATAATCATTATGCGCATTTTTGTTGTCCGTTACAGTATTCTTGCCTATGTTGCCTCCGATAATTATATTGCTTTTCCTTTTTTTCAGCTTTTTTACAATTTTGTCGACACCTATATTGTTAAATCCCATTCTGTTTATCAGGGCACTGTCCTTAACAAGCCTGAATGATCTTGGCCTTTTGTTCCCTGGCTGAGGTATGGGAGTAACTGTGCCAATCTCAACAAAGGAAAAACCGAAATTTGATAGTTCATTATAAAGGGATGCGTTTTTATCAAAACCTGCTGCCATACCAACAGGATTTCTGAATTTTAATCCGGCAACCTCCCTTTCAAGCTTTTTATTGTTTGTTATGAATAACCTTCCCAACAGCCATGAAATGCCAGGCACATTAAACACTAATTTAAGTATGAGGATGATTATATGATGGATAGTCTCAGGTGAAAACAAAAACAACAGGGGTCGTAGCAGGTACTTGTACATTTAAGGATTTTTGGCAAAGATAAAGAAGTTTTCCAAATGTTTTATTCGCCCGGGGAATATTCCCTGAATGTTCCGTCAGAATAAAAAATAAGCACCTTTTCAGTGGATTTCCCAGTAGAAAATGTTTTTCTGCCGGTTATTTGCGGTTCTTTAAAATCAGTTTCCCTGCTTTCTTTCACGTTTTGCGACTTCCTTTCTTCATCCGGGCTCTTCTCAGATACTTTATCACTGCCGGCAAATAATCCCTGTTCCTGTGGCTTTGGCGTAATATGCTGTATTTCATCTTTATACATACCACCTTTGCCGCTGATCAGCCAATCTGCACTTAAATTCGAATATTTATCCAGCGTCTTGTAAATAAAGTCGTAACTGGGCTTGTTTCTGCCGCTGAGTATATGGGAAATACTGGATCTCTGAACCCCTATCTCATCGGCAAACTTTGTAGCAGACAGGTTTTCCTGCTTCAGAAATTTTAATAAACGGTCTTTCATACAAAATACATTATAAATACAAATGTAAATATAATAAATATTACATATGTAATTTATTTTACAAATAACAATATTAAACATAACTGAACTTATGGTTACAAATGTGAATTATTATTTCCGGCAATCAGGTATAGTAATCGTTTCTATACCATATATTTTAATTTTATAATATCTATGGAACACCTATAATTAAAGGGATTATTAGAATAAGCAAAATATATGGCACATAACTATATATTTATATATATTATTGTATTACAGATAATTAAATTAATATATATTTATCAATAATTTATATAAAACACCTATATAGCTGATATAGAATATAATATAACTATAAATTAATTGTTATACATAAGATATTTCAGGTAAGATCAGGAATATATTTAATAAATACTTTATATAAAATATATAAGTTATTGATTAATCGTTAAATAAGATATCTAATATCTCATATTTTTAGCATAAAAACAGTATTGTAAAAAGAAGTTACAAATGTAAAATTAAAGTATGTATTTAATAACATATTGTACTATTTTGTATGTTACAAGCGTGAAATATATATAGATATGTAATATGAAAGTTATATATGTAAACAACATGTCATTTCTCCCCTATTTTATTATGGTGCAAGTGTTTTAAATAGCACAACATAAATAATTGCTGTAAATATTAATATTTGGGTTTTTAGACAAATTTTTACTATTTGATAGCATATTGCTATATTTGAGAATCATGAAATATGAATTTTAATGAAAAAGATAAAACTTCACTGGCAAATCCTTATAGCACTTATTTTGGCGCTCATATTCGGTAGTTTATTTAAAGGAAGCATAGTATATGTCAGCTGGATGGGAGATGTCTTTATAAGGGCTTTGAGAATGATTGTAATACCTCTTATTATTACATCATTGATCACCGGCATAACAAATATAGGATCAAGCAGAAACCTTGGGAGGATTGGAGTAAAAACATTTTTATATTATATTACAACCAGTCTGCTGGCGATAATAACGGGCTTGTTTCTGGTAAATATTATTAAACCGGGTGCAGGTGTTGAGATAAACCTTGCAGAAAACATAGCTGAACTGCAAATCACTCAAAAACCTATAGGGGATACATTGCTTGATATTATTCCCACAAATATATTCAGGGCTCTATCTGCAGGGAATATGATGGCAATTATCTTCTTTTCAATACTTTTCGGATTTTTTATTATTCAGATAGAGAAGGATAAAAAAAGGTTGCTCACAGACTTCTTTTCTGCGGCATTCCAGGTAATGATGAAGATAACACTGTTTATTATAAAATTTGCACCATTAGGGATATTCGGAATTGTATCAAAGGTTATAGCCGAGCAGGATAATTTACCGGAATTGTTAAAGAGCATAGGACTGTTTGTGCTGGTTGTTGTATCAGGGTTGTTATTTCATGCTATAATAACCCTTCCTTCAATATTAAAGATTGTTGCCAGAGCAAGCCCCATAAAGTTCTTTAATATGATGCTGACCCCTCTTCTGACAGCGTTTTCAACTCAATCATCAAATGCCACATTACCCCTGACCCTTGAAGCTGTTGAATATGAAGCAGGAGTCTCAAACAAGATATCAAGTTTCACCCTTCCTTTGGGAGCTACAATCAATATGGACGGTACGGCATTATACGAGCTCGCTGTAGCCGGATTTGTAGCACAGATCTATGGTATAGACCTGAGTATCTCACAGCAAATAATCATGGTGCTTACCGCATTGCTGGCATCTATAGGAACAGCCGCTATCCCAATGGCAAGCCTGGTTACTATGACCATAATATTCACGGCCGTGGGTTTACCGCTTGAAGGGATAGCTATTGTAATGCCGGTAGAGCGATTACTGGATATGTGCCGTACTACTGTTAACGTATGGAGCGATTGTTGCGGTGCAGTTACTATCGCTAAATCAGAAGGAGAACAACTGAAGGTATAACTAAAGTTGTCTTAAAACAGGTTTACAATATTGATATTTTTAGCATTGTAATTTATTTGTTTACCCTGTGAAATCCCGCAAAGCGGGAAAATCTTCGATTTTATTTCACAGGGTTAATTTGTGATTTGGGATTTATTAATAGCAAAGCAGTACAAAAATATTAGAGATATTATTTAAGTAACAGTTTCTCAGCTATACGTGCTGCATCCCTCACTGCCTTAGGACATACGGTCGAGAATTTGCCTGCATCATGCACCTTTTTTAATCCCGCGGTATTGCTTATATCCTCACCCAGCAGTTCCTTGCATTTCAGAGTGCCGTTCTCTGATACAAACTCTTTCATAAATTCTCGCATCAGCTGATAGGTTTTTTCCTTTGCTTCATTATCATCTACCCTGCTTCTGCCATGCATCAGTCCAAATACCATAAAAGCACCTGTAACTGCTCCGCAGGTTTCACCCATATACGCCATCCCTGCACCGAAGCCTGAGGCTATTTTCATAGCCTTTTCCCTGCTTAAACCTGTTTCCTCAGTGAATGCAGAAAGTACTGACTGGCAGCAGTTGAATCCTTCAGTAAAACTTTCTTCAGCTTTGCCTGCTTTATTTTTCATATGCTTAAAATTTAAATAGTTATAATAATCCAGTTTATCATCTGACCTGTTTTAAAGCTCTGTAGAGCACTTCTACAGGATGTAAGGCTGTAACCCCGGTTCCGTCAGATATCTGCTGCCTGCAGCTTGTACCAGGTGCTGATATAATAATATCAGCTGATGTTCTCCTTATCTCAGGAAAAAGAACAAGCTCCCCTATTTTCATAGATAAATCATAATGTTCCTTTTCATATCCGAATGAACCTGCCATGCCACAGCATCCTGACTTTATTTCTTCCACTCTATAGTTCTCAGGAATAGACAACATATCTATTATGGATTCTGTCGATGCAACGGCCTTTTGCTGGCAATGGCCGTGTAGCCTGATTTTTTTTGCCGTATCGTGAAATAACTCCCTGCTTATATTACCGGCCTTATACTCTGCAGATATATATTCATCTATTGTAAATGTATATTTTGCTAATTCACGGGAAGCAGTTTTCAGGGCTTCATCAACAAGATCAGGGTACTCATCCCTGAATGTTAATATCGATGATGGTTCTATTCCAATAAGAGGCATTGATTCACTTATTTTATCCATGAACAAATCTACATTTTTGTTTGCTATGATCTTTGCTCTTTTTAATAATCCTTTGGAAATATAAGTCCTGCCGCTTTCTTTATGATCAATGATATTTACCCTGTATCCAAGACTGGCCAGCAGCTTGACAGCTATAATTCCTGTTTCCGTATCATTGAAGTTAATAAACTCATCAACAAACAAATACACATCACCTTTTATAGTAAGCACAGAGCGATTAATATTGCATAGATTCTTTTTCAACCACCTTCGTAATGTGGTCTTGTATAACCGTGGTATATTTCTTTTAACTGCAAAGCCGAGAATATATTTTATCAGAGGTGAAAACAGCCTGCTGGAGACAACACTGTTATATATTCCAGGTATAAGTGAAGCTATTTTATTAATCCTTGAGATATTTGCAATTAATCTGGTACGTAATGGTGTGCCGTTAGCTTCATAATAATGCTGAAGAAATTCTGCTTTAATGTTAGCCATATCTACATTTGAAGGGCATTCCGACTTGCAGCCCTTGCATGAGAGGCACAGATCCAGAATATTGTATATCTCCCTGTGATCAAAAGGATTTTCCTTAGGCGAATTGGTAAGGAATTCACGTAGTATATTAGCCCTCGCCCTGGTTGTTGTATTCTCATCCTTTGTTGCCATGTAACTGGGGCACATTGTTCCACCTGCCAGTTCCGACTTTCTGCAGTCGCCCGAGCCGTTACATTTCTCTATCATTCTCAATAATCCGTGGGTTGATGAGAAATCAAGGTACGTTTTGATATCACGGGTTACCTGACCTGGTTCGTAACGCAGGTGTGTATCCATCTTTTGCGAATCAATAATCTTGCCGGCATTAAAAATATTATCAGGATCCCATGTTTTCTTTATCAGCCTTAACAACTCATAATTATGCCTGCCAATGATCAGAGGGAGGAATTCTCCCCTGACCCGTCCGTCACCATGCTCACCGCTAAAGGAGCCTTTATACTTTTTCACAAGACGCGCTATATCTTCAGCTATTATCCTTAACAAATTAACATCTTTCCTGTCCTTTAAATTCAATATTGGCCTCAGATGCAGTTCTCCTGTAGCTATATGCGCATGAAATACACAATCAAGATTGTATTTATTAAGAAGCTTTTTAAAATCATTTATGTAATCAGACAATACTTCGGGATTTACAGCCGTATCCTCAATAACCGACACAGGTTTGGCATCACCGGGCAGATTAGATAAAACACCTAATCCTGCTTTTCTGAGTTCCCATACCTTGTTAATATCATCTCCAAAGATCAGGGGAAAATGATACCCGTAACCAGATGCCCTGAAATCTGATTCAATTTTATGTTTTACTTCTTCTATATCTTTCCTTGACTTTCCTGCATATTCAATAATAAGTATTGCCGCAGGATCCCCCTTTATAAAAAACCTGTTCTTATTCTGTTCTATATTAGCTTTGGTGCAATCAAGAATGGTCCTGTCCATTAACTCGACAGCAAGGGGTTGGTGCTTAAGAGCAATAAGGTTGGCTTTCAATGCCTGCTCAAGTGTATCAAAATGTGCGCATATAAGCCCTTTTTCCTCAGCAGGAAGAGGAATCAGGTTAAGTTTGATTTCAGTAATAAAAGCAAGTGTGCCTTCAGAACCGGCAAGAAGCTTACAAAAGTTAAAGGGGATATCACTGCCCGAAAAAGGTTCTGACTTAAGCAACAGGTCAATCGCATAACCTGAGTTTCTTCTTTTTATGTGAGGATCCGGAAATTCTTTTCTTATGGCTTCCTGATTAATATTATCTGATAGAATATTATGAATATTCCGGTATATTCTACTTTCAAGTGTGTCTCCGCTCATCCTGGCATGAAATTCTTCTTTTTTCACAGCCTTAAATTCAGCGTCCGAGCCATCACTTAATATAGCCTTTACTTCCAGTAAATGATCCCTTGTACTGCCATAAACAAGTGAATGAAGGCCGCAGGCATTATTTCCAACCATCCCTCCTATCATGCATCTGTTTGAAGTTGAGGTCTCAGGACCAAAAAACAATCCGTATTGCCTTAGATGCAGGTTTAATTCATCAAGAATAACCCCTGGTTGAACCCTTACCCATTTTTCTTTTACATTAACTTCCAGTATTTGCGTAAAATACCTGGAAACATCTGCTACTATTCCATTACCAACAACCTGTCCGGCAAGTGATGTCCCGGCTGTCCTGGGAATTATCGTTGTCTTGTTTTCAATAACAAAATGTATGATCTTCCTTATATCATCTGCAGTTTTCGGCCGGATAACAGCAAGGGGAAGTTCTTTGTAAATTGAAGCGTCAGTGGCATATAAGACTTTGGTTGAATAATCAGCAAACACATCACCTTCAAGAATATTATCAAGATCCTCAAGACAGGTACTAAGTTTGTTGTTGGTCGTATTCATAAATCAGCATGTTATTTTATGATAAAAAGAACTGCAGATTATTGTTATTATAAAAATTTTACAAATCTAATAGTTAAATAGTTTTTTATATTAACTGTCATTAACTAATTTTATAATGACAACAATTTTCATGTTCATTTCATATGATTAGTTTATAAGCAAATATTAATTTAATTTTAAAATTCAGTAACCATGAAAACAAGAATATTAACTAAAGTATTAATTATCACTATGTTAACTGCATGTACACAAAGGTTCGAAAGAGTACCTCTGATTCCTATTGAAGACTTCTTCAAAAATCCTGAAAAAACATATTATAAGATTTCACCTGATGGCGAATATTTTTCTTTTACAGCGCCCTATGAAAACAGAATGAATATTTTCATACAGGAAATATCAGGTGATTCGGCAATAAGGCTGACCGGAGAGACTGACAGGGATATAGCAGGGTATTTATGGGCAAATAATAACAGGATTTTATACCTGAAAGATGACGGGGGAAATGAGAACTTTAAGTTATACGGGGTTAATATTGACGGAACCAACCTGGTATGCCTTACGGATTACAAAGGCGTAAGAACTACAATAATTGATGATTTGGAAGATATTCCCGATTATATAATTATTGGATTAAATAAAAGAGATCTGACAGTATTTGATCCTTATAGAATAAATATAAATACAGGAGAGCTTGAATTGCTTGCAGAAAATCCCGGAAATATTATTGGCTGGATAACTGACCATGATGGCAGGTTACGCTTAGCTCTGGCTATAACAGGAGGCATAAATAATACTGTTTTATACAGGGAAACTGAAAAGGATGAATTTAAGGAAATACTGACGACCACATATAAGGATAGTTTTGAACCGCAATTTTTTACATTCGACAACCGGAATATATATGCATCATCAGATATTGGAAGGGATAAAATGGTAATAGTTGAGTTCGATCCCAGAACCTGTAAGGAGGTTGATACCTTATTTTCGCATAGTGATGTAGACGTTACGGGACTTGGGTATTCAAGAAAGCGTAAAGTACTTACTGAAGCCAATTATTATACTACAAAATACCAGAGGCATTTCTTTGATGAGAAAACAGCTATGCTTTATGAAAAGCTAAACAGTGAGTTAGGTCCGGATGTGCCTAATATTACAGCAAGTAATAAAGAAGAAGGAAGGTTTATTATAAGAACTTACAGTGACCGTTCAAGAGGGGCTTACTACTTTTTTGATCCTGAAAATGATATCCTTAGAAAAATACATGATGTAAGTCCGTGGTTGAAAGAGGAACACCTTGCTGAGATGCAGCCTGTTCAATACAAGTCACGTGACGGACTTGTGATTAACGGCTATCTTTCTCTTCCCGTAGGTGTTAAGCCAAAGAATCTGCCTGTTGTTATTAATGTACACGGCGGGCCGTGGGTAAGAGACAGGTGGGGTTTTGATCCTGAAGTACAGTTTCTGTCAAACCAGGGATATGCTGTATTGCAGGTTAATTACAGAGGATCAAAAGGCTATGGAAAGGAATTCTGGCTGAAATCAATGAAGCAATGGGGACAGACTATGCAGGATGATATTACTGACGGTGCAAAATGGCTCGTTGAACAGGGTATCGCTGACAAGGATAAAATAGCAATATATGGCGGAAGCTACGGAGGTTACGCAACATTAGCCGGACTGGCATTCACTCCTGATCTTTATGCATGCGGAGTAGACTATGTAGGGGTTTCAAATATGTTTACATTTATGAATACTATACCACCATACTGGGAGCCAATGAGAGAAATGCTGTATGAAATGGTCGGTGATCCGGTGAAGGACAGTGTGATGCTTGCTGATATCTCTCCCTATTTTCATGCGGAAAATATAACCGTACCCCTCTTTATTGCACAGGGAGCAAATGATCCCCGGGTTAATAAAAACGAGTCTGATCAAATGGTGGAAAGAATGAGAGAAAGAGGAGTTGAAGTTGAATATATGGTCAAGGATAATGAGGGTCATGGATTCAGGAATGAAGAAAACCGCTTTGACTTTTACAGGGCAATGGGGAAATTCCTGGCACAACATATTGGAGATTCTATAAAATAGGCTAATTCAATATATGTTAATATAAAGCTGTTTATTTCTTTATCATTTTTGAAAGATTTTAACTAATTTAAGTAACTTTAAAAGGATTATTGTTATATTTTTAAATTATTGATATACAATGGATTTAATAGCTCAAGTTAAAGAAAACGCTAAAAAGAACAAACAACGAATCGTATTGCCAGAGACTTATGATCAAAGAATATTAAAAGCAGCAGATATAATTATTCATGAAGATTTAGCAATTATCATACTTATTGGAAACAAAAAAGTTATAGAAGCTGAAAGCATTAGTCTTAAGCTTGATAACCTTCGAAAAGCAGCTATTGTTGATCCTGAAAACTATGAAAAGATTGATGCATATGCTGATTTAATGGTAGAGATAAGAAAAGCAAAAGGATTGACAAAAGATGAGGCATACAGGTTGCTGAAAAATCCATTATATCTGTCAACAATAATGATAAAGAACGGGGATGCTGACGGTGAGGTGGCAGGTGCTTCCAATGCTACGGGAGATGTATTACGGCCCGCATTCCAGTATGTAAAAACAATGCCGGGAATAAATGTTGTTTCAGGTGCATTTCTTATGATGTTGCAGGACAAAAGCTTTGGTGAGGACGGTTTAATGGTTTTTGCTGATTGTGCCGTACATCCTGATCCTGACGAAAAAGAGCTTGCCGAGATTGCTGTTGCCACTGCAAAGACCACACGGGCAATAGCAAGGATGGAACCGCGGGTTGCAATGCTGAGCTTTTCAACTAAAGGAAGTGCCAGCCATGAGATGGTTGATAAGGTGAGAAATGCCACTGAGCTGGCCAGGAAAATGGATCCGGGACTGAAGATTGACGGTGAGCTTCAGGCTGATGCTGCTTTGATTAAAGAAATAGGAGAAAAGAAAGCCCCGGGAAGTGAGATTGCCGGCAATGCTAATGTTCTGATTTTTCCAAACCTCGAATCAGGAAATATCGCATATAAGCTTATTCAAAGAATAGCCCATGCAGAGGCTACCGGTCCTGTGTTGCAGGGACTGGCTGCTCCGATAAATGATCTTTCCAGAGGCTGTTCGGTAAGTGATGTTGTAAACCTGGTGGCAATTACTGCTAATCAGGCTATGGCAAAGTGATATTAACCCGAATATAATTTTAAATAAATAATTATGGCAGACATCCAGGTTGAACCTATTGAAAATTACGGCCTTAGTAAAAAAGACCGGCCAAAAACATTGTTCTCGAAAGTCGGCATTGTCGGCTGCGGCACTGTCGGACAGAATATTGCAATAATGATTAGTGCCAAGGAACTTGAGGTTGTTTTTATTGAGCTGTCAGAAGATAAAATAATAAGTGCTTTTGACATGATGGAGGAAGAACTTGATAGTATGATTGACCATTGGGGCATGACCCCCGGTGAAAAACGTTCTATACTCTCACGTATCCATGGATATGTGGGATATGAATATTTAAAGGGCTGTGACCTTGTAATTGAGGCAATACGCTCAAGGACGCGTGAACAAAGGATCTCCTCACGAAAGGAAGTATTTAAAAATGTAGAAAAATATGTTTCTCCGGATACTATTATCTCAACAAACTCAACAACCATAGTAATTACTGAATTATCATCCGAGCTGGAACATAAAGAAAGATGCGTTAGCCTGCACTTTCTTACAAATGCTCCGGGCTCCAAAATGATAGAGGTAGTGCGCGGACTTTATACTTCTGGCGAGGTTTATGATAAGGTTCTTAAGTTTATTAAAATGATTGATAAGGTTGTTATTCCCGTTGAAGAATCTCCCGGTTTGATTAGTGTAAGACTGATTGTTGCCCTTGTTAATGAGGCTTGCGAAGTGCTCATGGAAGGAGTCGGCACTAAAGAAGATATTGACAGGACAATGAAAATTGGTATGGGATTATCACTGGGACCTTTTGAAATGGCCGATAAAATAGGCCTGGAAAAAGTCCTGAGATGGATGGATAACCTTTATAACGAGTTTG
>CAZFHF010000031.1:15260-16721 GCA_964518655.1 uncultured Bacteroidales bacterium
GACCACCAACACGACCCTAACGCTAACGAGTTGTGGCTTTACTTTCAGGGTGTCATCAACTGGGTGAAGGCTACATTCCCTAAAACTCGGATGGTCGTTATGCGTGGTGTGCCGTGGGGTTTCCTTTATAACGAGTTTGGTGACATTAAATACAAGGCCTCGCCTGTTATAAAAAAGCTTGTCAGGGCTCATCAGCTGGGCCGGGTGTCAGGCAAAGGATTTTATGATTATGATGAACATGGTAGAAGAATATCTGTATAAAACATTAGTAAGATGAAAATTCTGATTCTTAATTGTGGAAGCTCTTCAATAAAATACCAGCTGTTTGATATGGCTAAAAAGACTATTCCTGTTAAAGGCGTAGCTGAAAAAGTAGGATTGAAAGGTTCTTTTGTAAGCCTTCTGAAAGAAAATGGCGAACAGGTAAAATTTGAAGGAGAAATACTGGATCACCTCATAGGTATAGAATATATACTGGGGATAATTACAAGCAAAAAACACGGTTGTATTTCAGGCCTGGAGGAGATAGATGCTGTAGGCCACAGGGTAGTTAACGGAGGTGAGAAATTTCATTCCAGTGTATTTATTGACGATGAAGTGCAGGCAGAAATTGAAAAATTTGTTGAACTGGCACCACTGCATAACCCGGCAAATCTTAAAGGTATTAATGCCATGAAATTATTGATACCGGGCATAAAACAGGTAGCTGTATTTGATACTGCATTCCATCAAACATTACCTGAGTATGCATATATGTACGCTATTCCCTATTCACTATACAAAAAATATGGTATAAGAAAATACGGTTTTCATGGTACAAGCCATTACTATATTAGTCGCAGAGCCTGTGAAATACTGAATACGGATATTAAAAAAAATAAGATAATTTCATGCCACCTGGGAAATGGTTCATCAATGGCCGCAATAAAAAACGGAAAATCAATTGATACATCCATGGGCTTCACTCCTATTGAAGGACTGATTATGGGTACACGATCCGGTGATCTGGATATAGGAATATTAACCTTTATAATGGATAAGGAAGAAATAGGAATACCTGCTGCAAGCACTCTTATTAACAAACAAAGCGGAATACTTGGTGTTACAGGAATATCATCCGATATGAGGGAAATTGAGGAAGCGGCTGTTAAAAATAATGAGCCAAGGGCAAAACTTGGACTTGATATGTATAACTACAGGGCTAAAAAGTATATCGGTGCATATGCTGCTGTTATGGATGGAGTAGACATAATAATACTTTCAGGCGGTATAGGTGAAAACAGTCCTATGACAAGGGAGGCAGTATGCAGCGGACTGAAATACCTGGGACTGGAATTTGATAATGAAAAAAACAACAGGAACAAGGGTAAAGAGACTATAATATCAAAAGACAGTTCAAAAGTCACAGTAATTGTTGTGCCTACAAATGAAGAGCTCGTAATTGCAGAGGACACTATGAGA
>CAZFHF010000032.1:0-15323 GCA_964518655.1 uncultured Bacteroidales bacterium
TATGTTATTTTTGATAAATATTAATTAACATAAAAAACTGTATAATGAAGAGATTTGTTTATTCCATAATATTTGCATCTTTAATTATAATGTTTGCAAATTCGATAAATCCTGATGAAAATTTTATTATTAATCTGGTGAAAAGGTATGAACAATACAACCTGAATTACAGATCAGAGCATGTTTTTGTTCATATTGACAAGAAGTTATATAAGCCGGGTGAGAGAATATGGTTTAAAGGATATGTAAGTGCAGAAAACAAGAATGGTGTTTCAGTACTTAGCAAGGATTTGTTAATCATTCTTCTTGACAATTTCGGCAAGCAACTAATATGGGAAAGATACCCGATAGTAAATCATATGGCAAATGGATGCCTTGTTATTCCCAAATCTGCTGAAGGAGGCAAGTATACTGTAATTGCCTTTACCAGCTGGATGAAAAATATGGATGTTGAACACGTATATTCCCAGGACATTATTATTAATGAGTCTTCTGATAAAGAATTACTTGTTGAGTTGAAATATATTAACAATATGAATTCACAGGATAATGTTATCAGTGCTGAATTACACGTTCTTACAAAGAATCAGCAACCGGTTGTTGGAGCCAGATATTCATATACGATTAATGAGTCAGATAAAGTAATTCTGAAAGGTAAAGGAGAAACTGATAACGAAGGTAAATCAGTAATTGATTTTAACCTGCCAGAAGATATGGCAAGTAAGCTGCCAAATATCAATGTTTATGTAAAGTACAAAGGGCATAATGAAAGCATTACAAGATTCATTCCTGGTATAGGCAATGAAATAGAAATTAAGTTTTATCCTGAAGGGGGAAGTATTATAAAAGGTATGGAAAATAAAGTAGCATTTAAGGCTACTGATAACTTTGGTTCCCCGTATGATTTTGAAGGAGGTTTATATAATGGAAGGGATGAGTTAATAAAAGAAATCAAAAGCACAGAGAATGGCAGGGGGATTTTTAGCTTTATTCCCGAATCGGATGGATACAAAATTAAGATTACCAGGCCATACATTATTCACAGGGAATTCTATTTGCCGGATGTTAAAGACTCGGGAATATCATTAAAATATAAAGGAGTAGTAAATGATAATATTATACTCGATGCTGTTTCAGCAAATTCAGAAGATACTGAACAAACATACTGGATTGCAGAAAACAATAATAAAATATGCTGGGGTGCAAATATTAAAATAAAAGATATTAGAGAGGTTAAAATTCCTGTTGTTAATTTTTCCACTGGTGTCGTGCGGATTACTGTGTTCAACGAGAATGAACTGCCTGTAGCAGAAAGACTGGTATATGTAAATAAAGCAAAAATCAATGATATTGAAGTTAAAACAAATAAACTAAAATATTCTGCCAGGGAAAAAGTAATCCTGACATTTTCAGCAACCGCAATTGATAATGATCCGGAAACATTAAATCTTTCGGTTTCCATAATAAACAAAAGTTCAATTATTAATACATATAATTCAGCTTCATTGGCAGATCATGGAAGTTCTGCCAATGAATTAACCCGGCAGTCCCTGAAATTGACAGGAAAATACTGCCTGGCTTCCTCACCTGAGGATATAGATCTTTTAATGATGACCAGCGATAGCATGGGAGTATGCTATTCTGACATTACCAGCACCACCATATTTAATAGATCTCCATATTATATACAGGACGGATTTTCCGGCTTTTTACTGGATAAAGACGGAAATACTGTCAGTAATGCAAAAATTAAATTAATACATGCTCATGATATGGAGCAATATGAAACAACATCAAATGAGGACGGTATATTTAATATATTGTTTAATGACGATATAGTTGACTTTAATTTTCTTTCCTTAGCTGTTTCTGATGAAAGAGGACGGCAAAATCTTCAGGTTCTGGCTGATAATGCTTTTTATGATCAGGTATTTGATTATTTTAGAATAAATGAAGATGAGTGGGATTTTCAAAAGACCCTGGACTTGATTACTTATGGTGACCCACAGCTGGTTTATACAGGCAAGTATAATAAGCCAAATCAGGATCAGCTGGTATTTAATAATGAGAAAAAGTATGATGCCAGGCGATATTCATCATATTCAAGTGTTATGGATATTATCCATGAAATAAAACCATATACTGTTATAAACAACCAGATTGTATTTCCCGGAGGTACAAATTCACTTTTATTCCAGCAAGGTGCTTTAATCGTAATAGACGGGTCAAAAGCCGGAACCGACATTAGTGTACTCAAAACATTATCACCCAGTGACATTGAAAATATTAACATTTCAACCAATGTAGTTGATATTCATGCCTATACCGGATTAAATGCGCAGGGCATTATTGAAATTACTACTATTGGGGGTAAAAGCAAGATGCAACAGAAAGATAACCTTCCCGATAATAATATTAAAGAAGAATATTCCAGGGACTGCAATTTCTACTCACCTGATTATGCCATGAACGAAAGCATTGAGGAAGATACACGAACCACAATATTCTGGGATCCTGAAGTAACTGTTAATACTGGGGATGAAACAGTTGTGAGTTTTTATACTTCAGATATTAAAGGTACATATATTGGTATAGTTGAAGGTATGAGCAGTACAGGGATTCCTGTTTTTGCAGAGTTTAACTATGTAGTTGAATAATTCTTAATCTTAGGCTATTCTGATTTTGAGAGTTTGAAGATTGTATTGTTTAAAGTAAACAGCCATATATATGCTATTAGTCCAAGAATCAAGTAAATGAGATTTGTAGTTGAATGTGCTATTAAAGCAAAGATTTCGCTGTCATTAATAGAAATACCAAAAATTACCAGAGTATAACTTACTGCCAAATGCCAGATGCCAATACCCCCGCTTATTGGCAATAACATTGCCAGTCCCCCTATCAGAAAAGTCACAGCCCCTGTTTTTAAGGATAACTGACTTGTAGGCTCATAAGCAAGAAAAATGACATATAACATAAAAAGCCACAATAAAAAAATAAGCAAGGTATGACCAATAAAATACCATTTATTTTTAAGATTTGCGATGGATTTTATTCCTTCAATTATATTTCTTTTTAGCTCCCTTAATTTTATTACAAAGGTGCTGTTTTTATTGGAGTTCTTCTTGATTATTATTCTGAACAGGAATAAGCCGGCCAGGAACACCAACAAAAGAATAACTACAATTATTAATGTCTCTATAGAAAATATTTTTGAAATACCTGTCTGTAATTCTTTTATAGAATTATATAATTTAACCAGGAGGCTAATTTGCGAGATTAATATTATTATAGACAAAATGGTCAATGTAATAAGATCTGCCAGTCTTTCAATAAATACCGTTCCTATTAATTTTGTAAAAGGAATTTTATCTGATTTTGAAAGTACCAGACAACGTGCCACTTCTCCGCCTCTTGGTACAATAAGGTTAACAAGATAAAGAACCAGGACAGAAAGAAAAGTATTCCTGAAACGAGGATTATAACCAAGCGGTCTGATAAGCATATTCCATCTTATTGCCCTGCTAACCTGACTGAGAACACTTAATATTATTGATACTCCAATCCAGAAATAATTAATACTCTTTAGTGCTTCTTTAACCTTTCCCCATTCTCCTTTATATATTTTCCAAAAGATAAATGCTCCAATCCCAAATAAAACAAGATATTTCAGAACATTGAGAATCCTTTTTGTCATAAAAACTTATTTAATGCTGATAAATTTACAGGTTAAAATGTAGCAAATGTAATGATTATATAAAAATATAACTGTAAAATATATTTAATATTTCAACAATCAAATAAAATTAACAGCATATGATTTTTGTTAAAGTGTTGTTGGAGGCTATATGATTGCTAAGTGCTAAAGCGCTGTATTTCTTGATTTTATTTCATCTTCAGAACCTGTTTTGCGAAACTGGATTACAACGCCTACACATCTTCTATCTGTATCGCCCTTACTTGTACCTTCCGGTACTCTTACCTGAATGATCAGATTACGTGTAAGTTCGTTAGTGAAAATTACTGATTCACTATATTCATTTTCAGCATTATCATAAATTAATGTACTGTCTTCAGTGTCTTCAAGGATTATGAAATGTATGTCTCCAAACTTTCTGTGCGCACATACCGCAATATAATAATCTTCTCCGCCATAGGCAATAATTTTCAGCTCTGAGGTCTGACCGCGTTTAAAAAGAGCACTTTTTGACTGTCTGCTATAAAAAAAAGTATAGTCCGCATATTGACAATGAAATTGATGATAATCTGTACAGTCCTGTGCAAAAGCAGTTACTGCAGAAACAATCATCCATATAAGACTAAGGATATATTTCAAATTTACATTAACTTTCATTTTTACGGAGAATTTAAATTTTTCATATGTGAGAAAACTGAATAAGTTTGTTACGAATATCTGTTACTAACTGTTTTAATTCGTCAAATTCATCTTTTGTAATCTTAAATTGCTTTCCACCACCAATTATTAACCTTCCGTCCTTGGTTTTTGTTACCTGAGTCTTGGTTTCAAGGACTTTAATATTATTAAAAAATTCAGCAAGAGGATTTACTATTTTAATAATAGTTACCAGGTGAGTGTCATTTGTATATTCATTGGAATATTGCAGAAGATTATCAAGTACTATTTTTTGATCAATAATACGTCTTATTGTAATGTTTTCAGGATCATAGTCATTTACCAGATTAAGAGATAAATACAAAGCTTCTATAAAACCTCCCATTGAAATAATGGCAAATGTATTTTCCTTATCATTTCTAACAAGATAATTAGTAAGATCAGTCAGGGCTTTGTCGGAAATTATTCTTAGTGAATCGATGTTTTGGATGTTTCTTTCTATTCTTATAATCAGATCATTATCAAAAGCAGCAGAAATCCTGATTTTTTCACTTAATGAATATATCACCTGCAGGTAATCCATAGATTCTTTATATCTCTGAAAAAGTGTTATGTATGCAAGGTCAGCAACGTATATGCCAAGGTTTACTGCCTGTGATCTGGAATCGAGATATTTGTTAGCATTTTCAACAGGTAATAATATTGTATTGTCAAATTGCAGGCCGGTACTGTCAATAAATCTGAACATTTCATCAGGAGACGGAAATCGATAATATACATATTTTATTTCCCTTTCCAACTGCATAAAGGCACTGGTATCCTTACTTTCTTCATCAGTATATTCAGATCCTGACCGGTCTGATTTACAGCTATGCGTTGCTATTAAAACAGCCAGCATTAAGAAAAGCCCGTATCTTACCATAATAGCAGATTTTAAATTTACTTAAAAATACTTTTTAATTATACTACTGATTTTAATTGTTTCAGAAAAGTTAATTAATTTTTTTAAGAATTCAAAAATAAGACATATATATAGGATAAAAACTATAAATAAAATAACAAATAAATCAAACCAGTATGTTGGTATGTTAGTATTTCCTATTCGCTTTACAGAAGCAAAAAAATGAGCTCTTCCGTATTTTGATTCCGGCATTTTATATACCGGTTCTGCCTTTCTTATAAGAGAGTTTTTATACTGGATTATTTTAACATTATCTCTTTTATTCAATACTATTTCAGCTAATCCTGAATTATAAAAGTCATTTTTCAGCTTTAGCAGATTATTGAATCCTCCACATTCATTTTGCATCATTTCAAGTCTTCTATCCTTTTTATCAATTGCCAGAGTTAACTTTCTTGTATAATATTTCTTTAAGTTGGATAAGTAATTGCGTGCTTCATTAATAATTTTA
Organism: uncultured Bacteroidales bacterium; assembly: GCA_964518655.1. Lineage (GTDB taxonomy): Bacteria > Bacteroidota > Bacteroidia > Bacteroidales > UBA10428. The sequence goes on from CAZFHF010000032.1 coordinate 5,764, forward strand.
ATATTAACTGAATTGATATTCAGGCTCTCAATGTAACTAAATGAGGGTACATCATCAGTTTTTTCAATCTTCTTCAATTCGTTTACTATTAATTTAAGATCATTTTCAAGTTTCTTCTGGTTTATATTTGATGTGAAGTTTTTTTCACAATGATTAATTTTTAACTGTAACTCCGGAACAAGGTAATTCATCATAAATGAAGCATGGCTTTCCTCTTTTTCTATATCAAACAGGTATTTTTGAAACTTGTTATTTTTAAACTGATATACAGCTATTGCTTCATAAGCCCATCGTGCGGCCATAATATCGCCGGTAAATGGCACATAATAAGGTGAAGATATGCGTTTATTTAATTTATCAAAATTTACCATCGCTCCACCGAGCAATATTTGCGGAACAAGCAGTAATGGAATTAATATGTAAATTGATACAACTGATTTTAAACTGTTGGAAATGTTTAATCCCAGCATATTTGAAAACAATGAAGCTGACAAGAGAATAAGCCAGTAGGGGATCAACATGCCTTTGATTGCCATTATCCAGTTTCCAATACAAACGAATGAAAAAGTCTGAATTGCCGATAATAATAAAAGAAGTATAACCTTTGAATTATAATAGCTTAATTTACTGAGATTTAAAAACGATTCTCTGCTTATAATTTTTCGGTCTCTTATTATTTCCTCTGCACTAACCATCATGCCAAGAAACAAAGCAACAATAACTCCCATAAAAATAAATATGGGCAAATTTATATTCTCGCTGAAAATATAGGCACCCGGATTATCACCTGTACCAACATTATACTTTGTGAAAAATCCCAGTATCAATGCTAAAACTGGTGCTTCCAGCAGATTGATTGCAAGATATTGTTTGTCTGTGATTTTTGAATATAGATTTCTTGTGGTAAATATTACGAATTGTTTAAGCCTGCCGGGAATATTAAAATTGCTTTTGGGAATATCCAGCTTTACTTTAGTACTTTTTTTATATTTTGGCTCAATCTTTTTTTTATATAGAACATACCATTCATCCGCAGACACAAGCCTTTCCTTCACAAATTCACCCGATTTATTTACCCTTTTTGCCTCTAAAATCTGCAAAACCTGTTCAGGATTGACATTACCACAAGTGAGGCATTCACTGTCCTCTGCGTTGAGTAACTGGTTGGCGGTTTTGAAGTATACAACAGCATCCAAAGGATCACCGTAATATACTACTCTGCCTCCTTTGTCCATTACCAGCAGCTTGTCAAAGAGTTTAAAGATATCAGATGACGGTTGATGAATATTAACAATTAGTAATTTACCCTTTCTGGTCTGTTCCCTTAACAAATCCATTACCATCTCGGAATCGGTTGACGACAAACCTGATGTAGGCTCATCCACAAATAATATATAGGGCTCTCTAACTAACTCAAGGCCAATATTCAGTCTTTTTCTTTGCCCGCCACTAATGAACTTTTTAAGTGGGTTGCCTACCTTAAGATCTTTAACATCATACAAATCCAGGTCTGATAAAACCTTTTCTATGAGTTCAACAATTTCTTCATGAGAAAAATCTTTGAAGCATAATTTTGCATTGAAATACAGATTCTGAAATACAGTTAGTTCCTCTATTAGTAAATCATCCTGAGGTATATAACCAATAATTCCTTTAAGAATTTCTTTATCCCTATGAACATCATATCCATTTATCAGTACCTTACCTTTTATGGGTTTAAGGGTTCCGTTTAAAACATTTATAAGTGTCGATTTACCAACACCGCTGCCTCCCATTATTCCTATCAGCTGACCTGATTCTTCTGAAAAACTGAACGGATATATTCCATTGTTACTGTTTTTGAAACGGAATTCAATGTTGGTTGCAGAAAAGTTTAGCTTGTGGCGTAATTCTGATGTGAGAAACAGATTGGCGATCTCACTATAATATATAGTCCCTATTATCGGACTTCTGATTGAACTTCCTTTTTCAAGCACATAAGTTCTGTCCGGGACTATTATTCTTCCATTTAAAGATAACTGATCATTGGCTTTAACATACCTGAAAACATAAATGTTGGCAGAGTGAATATATAAAAAATGCAACCTGCCTTTTATGTAATCCTTTTTAACATGTTTAATGTCTTTATATTCGGCCTCTTTATTACTGTCAATAATTAATACATTATCCTTATCAGATATATTGTCAATTGAATCAGAAATAAAAGCCTTGTTGTCATTGAATTCTTCCTCACTGAACTGAAGGGTAAGAGCTAAAGTCTTTATAAAATCAAACTCCGATTCATTGATTTTTTCCTTTAAATTTTGAATGTCCAGCATTTGTAATAGAACTAATGCTTTTTGTTTTTGCTGCAATACTTTATTTACCTGCTCACATATTATCAGAGATTTTACAGAGAATAAAGAATGGCTTTTATTTGCAGCAAATTTTACCTTTTCTTTTAATCCTTTGTAATAAAAATCGTACATCATCATGTACTGATTTATTTTGTCAGGATTTAACAGTTGCCTTAAATAGGATTCAATTATACGCTTTGTTAATTCAAATTTTGTATTATCCAGTGATTGGGCTAAAATTGCAAATAAACGCAATAAAGATTTTAAAATAGTCTCAGTCATCCGTTATATGCTGTTATAAGCAAAACTATATTTTAGTATTTCCGCTACTTATTATCAAATGTATTATATATCTGAGTTTATTACAAGTTTATTCTCCGCAAATTCTTAACAGAAAATCATATATGCAAATATTCAATATGGATAAGTTTATGCTTCAACTAATTATTACAGGACAGGCAATATTGGTTATTCTTATTTAATACAATATCCATTTTTTAAATTGAAAATTATTATATTTTTACTAGTAATTTGTAATTAAGTGGTAATTTGATATTGTTGTCAACCGTATATAAATTTCAAGTGGGAATTTTTATTAAATAATGTAATGGATAAATTTAGTAAAGTACTAATTGTTGATGATGAACCAATAGGGAGGCAGCTGCTGGAGGCTATTTTATATCAGGAAAATTTTGATTTATATTTTGCGGAAGATGGAAATAAAGCTTATGAGAAGGCACTCCAACTTAAACCTGACCTGATTTTAATGGATGTTATGATGCCCGGAATGGATGGATTTGAAGTATGCAGGAAACTCAGGGAACATGAAATATTGGTAAATGTTCCGATTATGCTAATTACAGCTTTGGATGACAGGGATTCAATGATTAAAGGACTTGATGCCGGAGCAGATGACTATATTTCAAAACCTTTTGACAGGATTGAAGTATTGACAAAAATAAAAAATATTACTCAGTTTGACAGATACAAAAGGATCCTGCACAAAAAGGATGAAACTGATACTAAAGAAGAAATACCTGCAAATAAAGAACTGAGTCTTTATTATACGAGTTTAATACAGAAATCATTATTGCCTTCAAATGAATTTATTAGTAAGCTTTTGCTGAAATATTTCCTGATTATAAGATCAACGGAACCTGTGAGCAGTAATATATTCTGGATCACTGAAAAAAAGAACAAAATAATTATTGTATTATGCAATAGAAAGCATCAGGGAATTTCAGATATATTAATGAACATTTTAGGCGTTACTAATTTGAACAAGATAATACATAAGAAAGAAAAGCTTGATCCCGGGGAAATAATTAAAGATTTGAGAGCCGATATACAAAAGAACGGCTTAAATCCTGAGAAAGGACTATTTGGAATTGATAATTTAAATATTGCGTTATGCATACTAGACAGGGAAAATCTTCAGGTACAGTATTCAGGCTTGAATATTCCTCTTTTTTATATAAAGAACAATAAAGCTTTAAAAACAGAAGCAAATATTATTGAAGACAGCACTAAGAATAAAAGTAGCCTTAGAAGTATTAACATTGAATTATCCAGGAATGATAGTTTCTATATACTTTCAGAAAATTTACTCAGATATTTCGAAGCGGATAATAATGTTACAGGTGGGAGTGATTTACTTGCACTTTTACAGAAACTAGATAATAATAATATCATAGAGCAGGAATCATTTTTTAATGAATTTATAGATAATGCAATTTCTGCTGATAAAGATTTGAAAGATATAATATTCTTTGGTGTTAGAATTTAATTTCATAAGAATTGTAAATTTATATAAAGATTAGAATATTACATTATATAAAATTTTATTGTAAAATTTTTATTGTTCTGACCATCAATATTTTAACAATAAAAATTAATGGACAGGAGGTTATTGCTTTTTCATTAAATACTTCACAAAATTTTCAAATTAACGGTAATATTAATACTCAGATTTCAGATACCCTGAGTAAAAATAACAAAAACTCAAATAATCAGAAGACTGAACAATTCTATGATTCTCTGAAAGTAAAGGCAGGGAAAAAAAAGATGACAAAAGAGCTATTTGATTTATTAATAAATTCAGTGGATCAGGAGAATGTCACAAACCATTACGAGCTAACAAGCGAAACCCCATTTTTAAAATATAATAATAGTATAATAAACAGCATAAGGTTCCAACAGCTGGAAGTTTTTGGACCAACAGTTTCAGATACGACTAAAAAAGCAACTACATGGCTGGAGAAAACCGGTAATAAATTACATTTTAAGACCGATGAAAAGATCCTTAGAAATAACCTTCTGATAAAGGCAGGTGAACCTCTTGATGCTATTGTGCTTTCAGATAATGAAAGAGTTATCAGGGATCTGCCATTCATTGAAGATGTACGGTTTAAAATTATTCCAAATACGCCGAATGCTGATACAATAGACATTATTGTTATTGTAAAAGAGCATTGGGCAATAGGTTTCGGTATGGAACTGAGCAGTGTAAATTCCGGTGAGTTTGGCATTTGGAATAAAAATATCTTTGGGTGGGGGCATGAAAATCAACATAATATTTTTTGGAATACACAAAAAACGCCATTATTAGGATATGAAGGGATTTATAAAGTTAACAACATTGCCGGTAGTTTTATTTCCAGTAATCTCAGATATCTTAAGAAATATGAAACGGAATATTATAAAATAGAATTTCAGAGGAAGTTCTTTACTCCGAATATAAAATATGCAGGAGGTGCAATTATCGAAAGCAACGATACAAGAACGAACATTGAGCTCCTGGATACTATACTTGAAGATAAACCTGTGCATTACAATAGATATGATTTTTGGGTGGGCCGGTCATTTAATATGACAAACAGGAAAAATTTATTAACGAATAGCAGGACAAACATAATGCTAACCGGCGGCCTGAAGAGGTTAACATACTCAGAGCGACCTACTATTAGTGATAATAGACTTTATAGGTTCCACGATAAGTTTACCGTTCTTGGGACTGTAGCTATTTCAAAACAAGGCTTTTTTAGAAGTCATCTGATTTATGGATTTAACCAGACTGAAGATATTCCATTCGGCATTCTAATGCAAATAACGGCAGGTATTGAAATCAGTGATTACTATGCCAGGCCATATTTAGGTGCCAGTTTATCTCATGGAACTTATTTATGGAGATTTGGATATTTCTATAACCGTGCAGATGTCGGAGGATATTATTATAACAATACCTTTGAACAAAATGTGGTTAGTCTTACTACAAAATATTTTACACATCTTATAAATAAAGGCAGATTTAAATACAGATTTTTTGCAAACGCTAATTACAGAATAGGAATTAACAGGTTTGAGGATGAGTTTACCAGTATTGAAAATAACCAGGGCATACATGGTCTGAAAAGCAGTAATCAGCTTAAAGGGACTCAGAAGCTTGCTGTCAATCTTGAAGCAGATGCCTTTACTCCTTATTATATTTATGGATTCAGATTTGTATTATTTGGATTTACCGATTTCGCACTTATTGGCATGAGTGATAATAATATTTTTTCAAACAGACTGTTTTCAGGAATTGGACTGGGATTGCGTTTGCGCAATGAAAGACTTGTATTTAATACACTCCAGATTAAAATAGCATATTATCCTAATGCACCCGATGAGGCCGATAAAGAGTATTTTAGTGTTTCCGGAGAAAAAAAGCTTAGACCTGAAAATTTCTTTATCTCTGCCCCTGAAATCATTGAGTTTTAATATTAATTATCAGGAATTACAGGAAAGTTAAAGCACTAAAAATTGATGTTGATATAATGGTTTTTATAATTTTGTGCTATGCGTAGCATATTCAAATATAAGTTAATTGATCCTGAAAGCTTTAAACAGAGAATTTTAGTCTGGGGAAGTAAGTATTCCGCATTCTGTTATCTTGATAGTAATAATTATTATAACTCATGCAGCTCAGATTGCTTTTATCATACATATGAAACAATTGCAGGGGTTGATCTAATAAGTTCTTTAGAGGCATCTGAAAATAGCGCGTTTATATCATTGAAGAAATATGTTGGTAATAAGCAGGACTGGTTATTGGGATATCTCAGTTATGATTTAAAAAATGAAATTGAAAATTTTACTTCTGATAATATTGATGAACTTAAATTTCCTGAAATCTATTTCTTTCAGCCCAGATTTGTGTTTATCATTAAAGGTAATAACCTGGAGATACACTATATTAAGGGACAATATACCGCGAATGATATGAAATTACTGATTGATACAATTGAAAATATGAAATTAGAAACATACCGGTATAATAATAATTTTAATATCAAGTCAAGGATTAGAAAACAGGACTATATAAATACTGTAAAAGAAGTACAGAAACATATCAACAGGGGCGACATTTATGAAATGAATTTATGCCAGGAATATTACTGTGAGAATTGTTATGTAAATCCCTTATTTATATATTTAAGGCTAAAGGCAATATCACCGGCACCATTTTCATGCTTTATAAAGCTATCAGATAAATTTTTAATTTCTGCAAGCCCTGAAAGGTTTCTAAAAAAAATGGGATCCAAAATTATCTCTCAGCCGATGAAAGGAACAATTAACAGGGGTAGTAACTCACGATCAGATAAATATCTGAAAAACAAACTTAAACTTGATCCTAAGGAAATTTCGGAAAATGTTATGATTGTTGATCTGGTAAGAAATGATCTCTCAAAATCGGCAGAGAAAGAAAGTGTAAAGGTTGAAGAGCTTTGTGGAATTTACACATTTGAACAGGTTCATCAAATGATATCAACAGTAAGCGCCAGGCTTGACTATGAAAAAGATATGATTGATGCAATAAGGAATGCCTTTCCAATGGGATCCATGACCGGAGCACCAAAAGTAAAAGCCATGGAGCTGATAGAAAAATATGAAAAAACGAAAAGAGGATTATATTCAGGAGCTGTCGGCTATTTTACCCCTCAAAATGATTTTGATTTGAATGTAGTGATTAGAAGTATTTTATATAATAGCACCCGAAAATATCTGTCATATATTGTTGGCGGTGCTATAACCGCAAAATCAATACCGGAAAATGAGTATAGGGAGTGCCTGCTGAAAGCAAATGCTATTAACCAGGTATTAAATCAATAACAGTTAAAAAATGCTTAAGCTGTTTGAAAAGTATATAATTGACAATAAGCTTTGTACACCTGAGAATAAAATATTACTGGGCGTGAGCGGAGGAATAGATTCGATAGTTATGCTGGATCTTTTTTTTCGCGGGAAATATGAAATTGGCATTGCCCACTGTAATTTTCAGCTTAGAGGGAAAGAGGCAGATGATGATGAGAATCTTGTTGAGAAATGGGCAAAAGCCAAAGGAATTGCTTTTCATGTAAAAAGATTTGACACAAAAGAATATGCCACGAATAACAATCTTTCAATACAGATGGCTGCAAGGGAACTAAGATATAAATGGTTTAATGAGATTAAAGAAAAAAACGGTTATTTGTACATCGCTATAGGACATAACCTGGATGATGCTGTTGAGACATTTTTTATAAATCTGTTAAGGGGAACAGGTGTCAGAGGATTAACAGGGATAAAACCTAAATCCAGAGATATAATCAGACCTTTACTGTTTGCAACACGAAAGGAAATATTGCAGTATGCAAAAGACAGAAAGCTGAAATACAGGGAGGACTCCTCAAATAAGGAAACCAAATATATTAGAAACAAAATAAGGCATAATATTATTCCTGAATTTATTAAGGTAAATCCGGAGTTTAATAATACTATGACAGAAACCTTTGAAAGATTAAAGGAAACCGAGGTAATACTTAATAAGTCAATTGAGAAAATCAGGTCAGATATACTGATACAGGAATCATCAGACAGAGTGTTGCTTGATATAGACAAATTAGCAGTAATAAAACCCTTAAATACAATTCTTTATGAAATAATAAAAGATTATGGATTTAATTACCAGACTGTAAAAAATATAATATCAGGCATGGCAGAAAAACCAGGAAAGAAGTTTTATTCAAAAACGCACAGGATCATAAAGGATAGAAAACACCTTATTATTACTGATATTAAAAAGTCTGATTATTCTGTTACCACTATTGATGATGACATAGCGGAAATTACACACCCTGTTCAATTGATATTTAAGAAGTTCACAAGACCTGATAACTATTGTGTGCCGGAAGATAAAAAGTATGGAGTAATTGACAGCACTAAAATTATATATCCCCTGAAATTAAGGAAATGGAAGCAGGGAGACCGTTTTGTACCACTGGGAATGAAAAATTCTAAAAAGCTGAGTGATTTTTTCATTGACCAGAAGCTTTCAATTCCCGATAAAGAAGATGTATGGCTGCTGATATCCGGTGAACAAATAATCTGGATAGTCAATTTAAGGATAGACGAAAGGGTAAAGGTTGATGATTATACTAAAAATATACTTTTAATAGAATATAAAGAGAATATTCAACAACTTTAGGTATTATTAATTTGAATATAACTCCGAATTAGTCATTGATATATGAAAGAGGATAATAAAATAGATGAATTACTTATAAATAAATTGCACTCCGCAGATACTTCAATTGTTATTGAAGCTCTGAAAAAAATAAAGGAAAGGAGCACGGTAAAAGTAATACCGCATTTGTTAAACCTGATAAACGAAAACACACAACCCATTATTAAAAAAGATATACTGCAGGTAATTTGCGATATTAAAGAGAGAGAGGCTGTCCCTGTGCTGATAAGGGAAATTTCAAAAAGGGATTTTGGCACTGATACATCAGACGTAATATCCACATTCTGGCAATCAAGACTGGACTTTAGTGAATATTTATCAACTTTCATAAGGATCTTTATCAAGGAAGATTATCAAACGGCCATTGAAGCATTTACTGTAGTCGAAGAATCAATATGCAGAATTGATATGGAAACTCAAAAGGATTGCCTGAATATTCTGAAATCAAGTGTTAACAAAATTTCAGATGAAAAAAGGCCATTATATAAAGAAATGGTGATTTTATTGGAAACTGTTTAGATGACTTGATAATACTGACAGAAGTTAAATCATGATATTAATATCTGGGACCGAATATCAAGCTGCCTACTCTTATTATGGTTGAACCGGCTTCAATAGCTATCAGGAAATCATCAGACATACCCATTGAAAGCTCCTTAAAATTATCGGAGTTATTAAAA
>CAZFHF010000032.1:15333-16620 GCA_964518655.1 uncultured Bacteroidales bacterium
AAGATATGTGAATTCGTTCTTTATCACCAAATCATCACTCGTATACGTTGCCATGCCCATTAATCCTGTAATTCTGATATTTTTCAACTCACTAAATTCATCTGATCCTAAAACATTTTTAATATCCTCAAGACTTAATCCGTATTTAACCTCTTCTTTAGCAATTTTGAGCTGTAATAAACAATCAATTATACGTTTGTTCTTTAATGCTTCACTATTAATTGTATTTAATAGTCTGATGCTGTCAACAGAATGAATAAGATTTATAAAAGGGGCAATATACTTAACCTTGTTTGTCTGCAAATGACCTATCATGTGCCATTCAATATCTTTTGGCAGCTTAATTTGTTTTTCAACAAGTTCCTGAATTTTATTTTCCCCGAAAATCTTATGACCCGTATTATAAGCCTCCATAATAGTATCAACTGATTTAGTCTTTGATACTGCAACAAGCTTAACTTTTACGGGAATTTGCTGGTATAACTTTTTAAGGTTGGATTCTATGCTCATTTAGAATAGTATTCGGCTTTATACAGCAAGCTAAAATTAATAAAAAATCCTTATATGAAGGTATATTAAAATCCGGTAAATATATTATTTAACACTTTGAATTATATTTTTTTCAGGGAAAAAATGTATCTTACAAAGAAAGTTTATTTATATAATATAATATTTCAGCAACGTGAAGAGTATTATAACCCTGATATTATTTTAAGATCGCAAGAGATGAAAATAAAAGATATTTTTCTTTGGCAAATTAATTACAGAAAATGCAGCTCTGTTGTTAATAAAATATCCAGGGCTTGCATATATTTAATATTTATCTTACTCCCGGTTATAGTATTTTCTGCTGAATATCATGTTAAACCTTCAGGTAATGATGCTAATCCAGGCACGCAATCTGAACCTTTCAGGACAATTAAAAAAGGTATAAACAGGCTGAAGGCTGGTGATATTCTTTATGTTCATGATGGCACCTATGTTGAGAGGATCTATATTGGAGAATCAGGGACAGAAAATTCTCCGGTGACAATTATGGCCTATCCCGGCGAATTTCCTGTAATTGACGGACAGGAGTCATTGCCAGCCGGAGAATGGTCTGCTCTGGTTCAGATAGAAGGCAATTACATTCACTTTTCAGGATTTGAAGTGAAAAACAGCAATATCACCGGAACGTATCAGGGAGGGGCGGGAGTAATGCTATATGGCCATCATAATGTATTAGGTAAAGTGAATGTTCATAATACATGGGAAAACGGAATAATTGTCAGGGGGGATTACTGTATT
>CAZFHF010000033.1:0-16393 GCA_964518655.1 uncultured Bacteroidales bacterium
CCGCGACCCCGACCTTGGCAAGGTCGTGCTCTACCAACTGAGCTATTTCCGCTTGCTTAAAAACCGCAGCAAAATTATCATATTTTTTCTATCTACAAAAATAATTAAATCATTAATAAAAGGGGAAATTTTGCTGCTGTTTGAACACAAAGAACACAAAGGGACAGCGCCCTTTTGTGATGAATATCCATTTATATGTGATAAAAGGGCGCTGTCCCTTTTTACCATTAAATTGCTAAATTGCTATCTTAAAGCCCTGAGAGTTTTTTTATCTCATTAAGTTTATTCAAGGCTTCGACAGGAGTGAGATTATTGATATCGGCATTCGCTATTTCGTCTCTTATTTGTTTTAATACAGGATCATCAAGCTGGAAAAAGCTGAGCTGGAAACCTTCTCTTTTTTCTGCGAGTCCGGATACCGGTTTTGTCAACGACTGTTTCTGATGCGATTTTTCCAGTTCCGCAAGTATTTCATTAGCCCTGCCAACGACGCTTTTAGGCATTCCTGCCATCCTTGCAACGTGTATTCCGAAGCTATGCTCACTTCCCCCTCTTTTAAGTTTCCTGAGAAATATCACTTTATCCTCGAGTTCTTTAACTGATACATTATAATTTTTTACCCTTTCGAAAGAACTTTCCATTTCATTCAGTTCATGGTAGTGTGTGGCAAAAAGTGTTTTTGCACGTGCCCTCGGTTGCTCGTGAATATATTCCACCATTGCCCAGGCTATTGAAATACCATCATACGTGCTTGTACCCCGGCCAATCTCATCAAGAAGCAGCAGGCTTCGTTCGGACAAATTATTGAGGATACTTGCTGTTTCATTCATCTCGACCATAAATGTTGATTCGCCTAATGATATGTTGTCAGATGCACCTACACGTGTAAATATCTTATCGACGTACCCGATTTTGGCAGTCTCGGCAGGGACAAAACTACCCATCTGGGCCATTAATATTATCAGTGCAGTTTGCCTTAAAAGGGCTGATTTGCCTGACATATTAGGGCCGGTAATTATTATAATCTGTTGTTTTTTGTTATCGAGATATACATCATTTGCAATATAGCTTTCATCTATGGGCAGTTGCTTTTCGATTACAGGATGCCTGCCCAGTTTAATATCTATTATTTCGGAATCGTTAATTTCTGGCCGGTAATATTTATTTTCCACAGCACATTTTGCAAATGATAACAGGCAATCCAGCTTTGCAACCAGCGAAGCATTAAGCTGTACTGGAGTAATAAAATCGATAATGCTTATTACCAGGTCATGAAACAAACCTGCTTCAAGTGTTAATATCTTCTCCTCGGCACCAAGAATTTTTTCTTCATATTCCTTTAGTTCTTCAGTAACATATCTTTCAGCGCTCACCAGTGTCTGTTTTCTTATCCATTCCTCAGGGACTTTGTCTTTATGTGTATTCCTCACCTCGATATAATACCCGAATACATTGTTATACCCCACCTTTAATGAGGGTATGCCCGTAAGTTTGCTTTCTCTTTGCTGAAGCTGGATCAGATAATCCTTTCCTGAGTGCAGCATATTACGCAGTTCATCAAGTTCCTTTGATACGCCATGAGAAATAACATTACCTTTGTTAATTAAAACAGGAGGATCGGGCTGGATCTCTTTTTCAATGCGGTCCCTTATTGACTTGCAGGGATTTAACTGTTCGGCAATTTTACGAAGCGCAGGTTCTTTGGATTTCTGGCACAGATCCATTATTGGTTTAATTGCTGAAAGTGCATATTTTAACTGGACAATTTCGCGTGGATTAATTTTTCCTGCTGCCACTTTTGATACTATCCTCTCCAGGTCACCGATCTGAGTAATCTGTTCTGCGATCTCATCTTTAATTTCAGGATTTTTCAGGAAGTATTCTACAGTATCCAGTCTTTCATTTATAGGTTTAAGTTCTTTAAGGGGTAAAGCGATCCATCTTTTAAGAAGCCTTGAACCCATAGGCGATATCGTTTTGTCAAGAACATCAAGCAGGGTTTTTGCTCCTTCATTTATTGACTGAAATAGCTCCAGGTTTCTGATAGTAAACTTATCGAGCCATACATAATGCTCTTCCTCTATTCTGGATAATGAGGAGATATGCTGGATTTTATGATGCTGTGTAATGTCAAGATATTGGAGTATTGCTCCGGCGGCAATAATTCCGAGTTTCAGGCTGTTTATACCAAAGCCTTTTAATGATACTGTTTTAAATTGCTTAAGTAATTTATCGCGGGCCGACTCATCAGTAAAGACCCAGTCGTCGAGCTTAAAAGTGTAATACTTATCTCCGAACATTTCGTGGAATTCCTTTTGTTTCCCTCTTTCAAAAAGAACTTCCTTTGGGGAGAAACTGCCTAGCAGTTTGTCAATATAATCGTAATTCCCCTCTGCCGTGAGGAATTCTCCGGTGGAAATATCGAGAAAGGCGATCCCCGCAGCTCCTTTTTCCAGGTGAATACCTGCCAGAAAGTTGTTTTCCTTATGGTCAAGCACATTATCATTAAAGGACACTCCCGGTGTGACCAGCTCTGTTATTCCCCGTTTAACAATTTTCTTGGCAAGCTTCGGATCTTCAAGTTGCTCGCATATTGCAACACGCTGCCCGGCCCTCACGAGCTTTGGAAGATAAGTGTCAATTGCATGGTAGGGAAATCCTGCAAGATCAACAAATGATGCAGAACCATTGGCTCTCTTTGTGAGAGTAATTCCAAGGATTTCCGATGCTTTTTTTGCATCATCCCCGAAAGTTTCATAAAAATCACCAACCCTGAACAGAAGCATAGCATCAGGATGTTTGCCCTTGATGCTGTAATACTGCTTCATTAATGGGGTTTCAACTATTTTATCTGTACCGGCCAAAATATATTCAATTAATGAATTTTTTAAAATTAGTCTAATAAAGATTAAAGGCAAAAAATAGTACCTATATGATTTGAACAAATAATCACCAACGGTATGTTCAAACAGTGAAAACTGGTTGCTGGTTACTGGTTGCTGGTTACTGGTTGCTGGTTACTGGTTGCTGGTCGCTTGTTGCTGGTTGCTGGTCGCTTGTTGCTGGTTGCTTGTTGCTGGTTGAATTTAAAATATTACATATAAATATCAAAGGTAAATAAAATGTAATATATTTACAGTATGAAAAACAGTGATTTGATATTTGGTTTTATTGCATCAATGTCTAAACCTGAGTATTCTTTCCCGGATCTGGAATGGCTTGCAAGGCCTTTTAACGTATCGGAAAACTGTTTAAGAACTTCGCTGTCCCGTATGGTATCAAAAGATATATTGGATTCACGTAAAGCAGGGCGAAATGCTTTTTATAAGCTTAGCAAAAGAGGGCAAAAAATAGGAGGGAATGTATCTTTCAGTTTCAGGGAACCTGACTGGAGCGGGTGGGACAGAAGCTGGACAGGGGTGTTATTTTCAGTACCTAATATTGAAAATTCATTCAGATACCACATAAGAAGAAAACTCACTGCTTACAGATTTGCACCTCTGTATCCCGGAGTATGGATAAGGCCTGCAAATAAAAATGAAAGTCTAAAGAATAATTTAAGTGATATTATAAAAAGCAAACATTGCAGTATAGTAAGATTTAAGTATTTAACCAGTATCAGCAAAGATGAGGTAATCAGGTTGTGGAAGTTAAAAAAGATTAATAAAATCCTGGATTCAGGATTAGAGATCATTGACAGTAAAAACAGGAATCTGGATTCACTTTCACCTGAAGAAGCATTTGTTGACCATATGTTAACAGGAGGAAAACTGGTAAATATTCTTTTCCAGGATCCCTTGTTGCCTGATGAGTTTCTTCCGGAAAGCTGGAATGGCAAGGAACTGAGAGATAAATTTTCCGTCTGGATTAAAGCAGTATCCGAGATTTCAAAACCCTACTGGGGAAAAATATTTGAATAATTGCAAATAAATATATGATAAATGAAAAATAAATTAAATATGAAAAATATGAATAGTATGCATCATGCTTTAAAAGCATTGGGCCCCTGCGGGCTGAATTGCGAGAAATGCTTTGCAAACGATGGCGGAGGTATAAAATATCATAGTAAGAAGTTACATGAGTTGCTTGGCCATTTTGATATTTATGCTGAAAGATTTATCACATTGCTTGATGAACCGGTATTTAAGTATTATTTTGAATTTAAAATAATGCTGGATTATTTTAGCAAAGTAACATGTAAAGGTTGCAGGGAAGAATCCTGTATGTTATTTAAAGATTGCGGAGTAAAGGATTGTTATAAGAAAAAGGGTATAGATTTTTGCTTTCAATGTGATGAATTTCCCTGTGACAGGACAAACTTTGATGAAGACTTAAGGCAGCGATGGGTAAGTATTAATATGAGGATGAAACAATCGGGAATTGAAAATTATTATTCAGAAATAAAGGAAAAACCAAGATATTAATTTAATATATAATAAAATGAAACGAACATGATTTTTATTAATTATAAAATTTTAAACGAATGAAAATAGTTGATTTAAATGATAAAAACAGACAATCTTATTTCGTTTGTCTGATGGATAACAATACCGATCTCAGGGAGGCGGTGTATCATAAGGAATGCTGGTATAACAAAATGAAAGATAAGGGATTATGTGTTAAACTTGCTGAAGATGATACCGGCAAACCGGGAGGTATGATTCAGTATTTTCCCATTGAACATTCTTTTGCAGGTGGAGATAACTTATATTTTATCCACTGTATTTTTGTTCTTGGCAGTAAGAAAGACGGGGGTAATTTCCGGAAGAAAGGCATGGGAAGGGCGCTGATAAAAGCTGCCGAAGATGACGCCAGGGAAAAGGGAGCAAAAGGTATTGCAGCATGGGGAGTATCCATACCTGCATTTATGAGAGCTTCATGGTACAGAAAACATGGCTATACAAAAGTCAGTAAAAAAGGAATTATGGTTTTACTGTGGAAGCCTTTTACCAGTGATGCCAAACCGCCGGTATGGGAAGTTCAGGATAAAAAGCCCGGCTTTGAATTAAATCCGGGAAAAGTTACGGTTACTTCATTTATTAACGGAGTTTGTCCGGCAATGAATATGGTTCATGAGCGGGCAAGGAAAGCATCTGCCGAATTTGGTGATAAGGTTGTCTATCGCAAAATAAGTACTTTTAAAAAAGAAAACATGATAAGCCACGGATCATTTGATGATTTGTTCATTAACTATAAAAAAGTAAAGATAGGACCGCCTCCTTCATATAAAAAGATCAAAAGACTGATTGCCAGAAAGGTGCGTAAGGTATAATATACATGATGACTGAAAACTCAAATCGTAAAATACCGGTTACCGGGATATAATGCAGCTCTTTATTTAAAAATTACCCTCATCGCGCCGCGCAGAAATGCAAAGTAAATCACGGCGGACAGCAACCAGCCGAAGGCAGGAATGTATTCTTTGAATATTAACTTACCGGTAAAAAACATGAGTGAATAAATCATAATAATTGAACTTACCCAGCTCATAAACAAAGCAATGATATATTGATTTGAGTTTTTTTCAGTGAATTGTGAAAATTCTCCCCAGAAGCCTACAGGTTTTATTTTCCGGCAAAATCTTTCCAGTGTTTCTTTATTTTCCGGTGGGGTAAGGTAAGTAACCAGTAACCATACCAGGGTTGTCCCTCCTGCTATTATAAACAGATTGCCGGGAAAATTAATATCAAACAGATAATTTATAAGATAGAGGAGGATAAAAGGAAACACGATAGCTGAAATTTCGCTCCATGCATTAATACGCCACCAGAACCATCTCAGAATTAATACAAGTCCTATGCCGCTGCAGCAGCTCAGTATAAATTCCCAGATACTGGTCAGTGAATCAAAGAAAGTAGTTACATATAATGAAATACCTGCAAGAAATATCATAGCCAGTCTGCTTGCTAAAATATAGTGTGATTCCATCCTGCCATTGTCATTAAATCTTTTTTTCCTGACAATAAACCGGTTATATAAATCATTTACCAGGTAACCGGCTGCCAGGTTAAGCTGGGTTGATATTATGCTCATATAGATTCCCAGGAAGGATATTAACATTAATCCGGTTAATCCGTAAGGCACATAATCATTTATTGTCATAAAATACCCCGTTTCCCTGTTTCCGTCACCGGGAACAGGGTATAATATTACAGTGCACAAACCGATAATGATCCATGGCCAGGGCCTTATTGCGTAATGTATGACCTGGTAAAACAGTGTAGCCATTACAGATTCTTTTTCTGTTTTAACGCTCATCATTCTCTGGGCCAGGTATCCACCTCCGCCGGGTTCATTGTCAGGTGACCAGCTTGCCCACCACTGAATCCCAATGTATGCCAGCAGTGTAGTTACACTGATTGACAAAGCAGATAGTGAGGTATCAGACGAACCTGCCAGTTTTGGGAAAAAATTTAGGTATTGGGGCGAAATTTCTGTGAGCCGCATTTTTAATCCGGTTATTCCGGAGATCTTATAAGATGATAAAACAACAACTGCCAGTATAATTGAACCTGCTGAAGTAATAATAAACTGAAGTACATGTGTATACGCAATAGCTTTAAGTCCGGATAAAACTGAATAAACAACGGTTACCAGCATCACTGCGGCGAGTATATAATATATCTGCGAATCCGGCAGGTGGAAAAAAATCCTGAGCAGGGCTATCATTGAGACATTTATCCATGCTATAATCAGCATATTCAGGAATAACGCAAAATAAACCGACTTAAATCCACGGAGAAATGCAGCGGCTTTGCCTCCGTACCTCAGTTCTATAAATTCAAGTTCGGTTAAAATTTCTGCTCTTCTCCATAAGTTTGATAAAAAGAAAGTCGTGAATGTTCCTCCTGCCAGCATGCTCCACCAGAACCAGTTTCCTGAGATTCCTTTCTGTCTGACAAACTCCGTAACAGCAACAGGATTGTTAATAGTGAATGTGGCGGCAACCATTGAAAAGCCTGCAATGTACCATGGCAGGTTTCGCCCGCTGAGAAAGAAATCATTAATGCTTTTGCTCCCTGTTTTTCTGAATTTAAAACCGGCAAAAATTACTATCAGAAAATATAATACTATAACCAGCCAGTCAATAATATTAAGGTCCATGATATTCTATTAGCACTTAGTATCTTTATAAGTTCACAAAATAATTATATAATATCCATAACACCAAGTCCGAATAAAGCAAAATCATATTTTACAGGATCATTCCGGTCAAAGTTCCTCAGCACTTCAGTAAGCTGTTCCACTGCCTCCCAGTCATTTTGTTTTCTTTTGAGCAATCCCAGTTTACGTGCTACTGTACCTGTATGGATATCTAGTGGAATATATAATAACGACTGTGGAATACTTTTCCATATACCAAAATCAACACCACGATCATCTTTTCTAACCATCCATCTGAGGAACATATTAACACGTTTTGCTGCAGAGCCCTTATGAATGTCAGAAATATGTTTTGATGTTCTGTAAGGATAAGGGATTTCAAAGAATGTTTTTCTGAAGTCAATGATTGCATTTTTAAGGCTGCCATGTTTAATGTAGCTTTTTTCAAACAGCATCTTCAGCCCTCCGTATTTGCTGTAAATGTTCTTTAATGATTTGCAGAAAAAAACTGCATCGGTGGAATTAAATGTCCTGTGCTTAAAGTTCTTAAATACTTTCAGGTCATGCTCATTTGCATTTACTATAAAGTCATAGGGATTATTATCCATAAATTTCATCAGCATCAGTCCGTTTCTGATAATTGTTTTACGCTGGCCCCATGAAATAATTGCAGCAAAAAAGCCTGCTATTTCAATATCGCAGGGATTTGAAAACATGTGGGGGATTTGAACCGGGTCTGTTTGAATAAATTCAGGGCGGTTATACTCATCATATTTTTCTTCCAGGAAGTCTTTTATATCGGTAATTTCCATGATTATAACAGCAGATAATAACAATCATTGTTTACACTCTCCCGCAGGATCTTTTGCATAATAGTATAAGATTAGATTTCGGGTTAATGATTTACGATTTTTGGCCTGTTATTTTTCCATCGTGAATAACAAGCATTCTGTCTGACATATTAGCGAGCTCCTTATCGTGTGTAGCAATTACAATGGTCTGGTCATACCTGTCACGAAGCGAAAAAAACAACTTATGAAGTTCTTCCTTGTTTTTTGTATCAAGATTGCCGGATGGCTCGTCTGCAAGAATTACATCAGGATTATTTATTAAAGCGCGTGCTACTGCCACACGCTGCTGTTCTCCACCGGAAAGTTCATTTGGTTTATGGTCAAGCCTGTCCTGAAGGTTCAGGAATTTAAGTATTTCTTTTGCATTTGCTTCAGTTTTGGTTCTGTCTGTTCTTGCTACAAATGCAGTGATACATACATTTTCAAGTGCTGTAAACTCCGGAAGTAAATGATGAAACTGAAAAACAAAGCCGATATGTTGATTTCTGAATCTTGCCAGTTGCTTATCTTTTAAAAATATCAAATCGGTATTGTTAATTTTTACAGTACCTGAATTAGGACGCAGGAGAGTGCCTATTATTTGCAGAAGGGTTGTTTTTCCTGCTCCGCTGGCTCCCATTATTGTTACTATTTCACCTTTATTAACAGCAAGGTCTATACCTTTCAGAACCTGCAGGCTTCCAAAGTATTTGGTAATATTTTTAACTTCTATCATTCTTTTCAGGAAGATTTAATAAAAAGCAAATATATATAAACACAGTATGTAATAAACAAAACTGACCCTTTTATTCTGGTTAATTTTGCCTTTTTCATGGGGAGGATAAAGAGGAGGAGAAGCATTGATATGCCCAGCATCCATAAAATATCCACCTTCAGTATCATTTCGTTGATCTGCAGGGGTGTTATTATACTTGATATTCCAAGAACACCCAGAAGATTGAAAATATTTGAGCCTATGATGTTTCCTATGGAAATATCCATTTCTTTTTTAAAGGCTGCGATCATTGAAGTTGCGAGTTCAGGAACGCTTGTGCCAAAAGCTATAGCTGAAATGGATATCACCCTTTCACTGATACCCAGATTAACTGCTATTAATGATGCATTATTAACAAGAAGATAGGAACCCAATGCCAGTCCGGCTGTTGATAAACCGATGATAATTAAAGTAAGTGCCAATGAATAATGTACCTGCATTCTTTTTTCACCGGTAAGCGGAGAGTCTCTTTTTGAAAAAAACAATGACAGAAACACATACGATATGAGGAACACTAAAAATAAGACTCCCTGCCATAATCTCAGATATCCGTTTAATATGAAAATATAGAATATTATGCTTGTTACCATCATCACCGGCCAGTCTATTCTTATGGTATTTGCTTTTACAGGGATAGGGAAAATTACTGATGTAAGTGCCAGGACTAATGCTATATTAGCAATATTTGATCCGATAATATTTCCTACTGTGATTGAAGGATGGCCCTGCGCAGCGGCAATAACACTGACAAAAAGTTCCGGGGCTGATGTGCCAAATGACACAACAGTAACACCCATAACCAGCGTGGAAACTTTATATCTGTGGGCTAAAGAGATACTTCCTTTGATCAGATAATTACCGCTATAGAAAAGTACAATAAAACCTGCAACTAAAAGTAGATATTCCATATTCTGTTAAGGGGTACGGCGAAAATAATAGGATACATAATGTATTAAAAATCAAATTACAAGGGAGATATATTAATCTACAGAAAGATTATTTTTTATATCTTTAATATCCTTTTTTATATCACTTGTATCTTCATTTATTTCTTTTTTAATATCATCTGTAGCTTTTTTAAATTCTCTCATACCTTTGCCGATACTTCTGGCAAATTCAGGAATTTTTTTCGACCCGAATAATAGTAAGACAACAAGAAGGACGACAAAAATCTCAGGTCCGCTGATAAATAATATTAAATGATTCATATTTATTAAGATAGAATACAAATATAATAATAAAAAAGCCCTATCACAAAAACAATGCGACAGGGCTAGTGTATCTTCTATATGTGGTTAAGTTTTTCTTTTTGCGCTAAGAATCCTTCTTGTCTCGTCACTTTTAACAGTATCAAATACCAGTGGTGTAGCGATAAAGAGGGAGGAGTATGTACCGACAAACACACCAACAAGTAACGCAAATGTAAATCCCTTTATACTTTCCCCTCCAAAGATGAAAATCGTTAATAACACAATAAACGTACTGAATGAAGTACTAAAGGTACGGCTTAATGTACTGTTTAATGCCATGTTCATAATTTCCTTTCTTTCCCGTTTTCTGAATTCACGGAGATATTCACGGATCCTGTCAAAGATAACAACAGTATCGTTTATCGAATAACCTACTACTGTGAGTATAGCGGCAATGAAGGTCTGGTCAATTTCAAGCGAGAATGGCATAATGCCGTAGAAAAGGGAAAATAATCCTATTATAAGCATTGCATCATGAACCAGTGCAGCAACGGCACCCATTCCGAATTGCCAGTTCCTGAAACGCAACAATATATATATGAACATAAATACCAGGGCGAAAAAGATTGCAATTACAGCCTGCCGTTTAATATCATCGGCAATTGTCGGGCCTACTTTCTGGGTTCCCATCCAGTTAACGTTGTTAAACTCCTCAAACGAAACATTCTCACCGAGCATTGGCTTCAATCCATCATAAAGCTTTTGCTGAATTTCATCATCTATAGAAGGATCGTCTTCATTAATCTTATACTGTGTAGATATTCTTACCTTATTTCCGGAGCCAAATGAGATTACTTTTGGCCTTTCTCCTAATGTAGCTTCCAGTGATGTTGCCACATCAGAAAGTGTGACAGGATTTTTAAATTCCAGTATATAGTTTCTTCCTCCTGTAAAGTCCACTCCCTGGTCCAGTCCCCTGAACACTAAAGATCCCACGCCGATTACTATTAATATCGCAGATACGATATAATATTTTTTCCTGTTACCTATAAAATCTATATTTATTTTTTTAAATGCGCCTTCAGTAAAAGGTGTGGCAAATGTAATCCTGCTGTTTCTTTTAAGGTACCATTCAAAAACCAGGCGGGTAATAAATATAGCGGAGAATAATGATGTACAAATACCTATTACCAGAGTAGTGGCAAAACCTTTTATTGGCCCTGTACCCACTAATAAAAGAATTGCTCCTGTTATACCTGTTGTAACATTTGCGTCAATAATTGCAGAATATGCGTTTTTATAACCATCTTTGATTGCCAGCTTTATTCCTTTCCCTGCCGCCAGTTCTTCCCGTATCCTTTCATAAATAAGCACATTTGCATCCACTGACATACCGATAGTAAGCACTATACCTGCGATTCCGGGCAACGTTAATGCTGCCTGAAGGGAAGCCAGCACGCCCATTATAAAGAACATATTTGATAAAAGGGCAATATTGGCAATAAAGCCGGCTCTCCTGCTATAGTAAAATACCATATAAAAGAGGATTACAACAAAGGCTATAATAAAAGAGTTCAAGCCGGCTTTTATTGAGGCTTTACCAAGGGTAGGCCCAATTATTTCTTCCTGTACTATTCTGCAGGGTGCAGGAAGCGTTCCTGATTTTAACAGGTTAGACAGGTCCTGTGCTTCTTTTACTGTCACTCCCGTAATACGTGAACTTCCTCCATTTATTTCTTCACTGACCCTTGGATCAGAAAATACAAGGTTATCCATTGATATGGCAATTACCCGTCCGACATTTTCTCGTGTAATACGAGCCCATTTCTTTGTCCCTTCACTGTTCATGGTCATAACAACCTCAGCATTACCTCTGACATTATCAAAACTTTCCCTTGCTGCGGTAATTACATCACCGTCAAGCGGAGCCCTTCCATCCCTGGTATTAACCTGGATAGCATGCATCGTAAATATGTCGCTTGGTTTTTTTGTTTCGGGATTTTCAATAGGTTTTGCTGACCAGAAATACCTGAAGTTTTTTGGAAATACTCCTTTTTCCATAACTAACTTCATATAAAAGTTGATCCTGGCAGTATCCCTGGAATGAGCCCTGCCAATTCTGCAGCCGGGCATAAGCTGTTGATCCCTTGTAACATTAGGGATGAGCAACTCGAACAAGGGGAATTCCTCATATATCGATTGTTGCTGTAAAGAATCAATAGCTGCTGAGTCAGCTTCTTCGATCTGTGTAAGTAATGATGGTTCTTTTTCAAGCCCAAGGCTATCGATCTCGGATAATAAGGCCGGAGGCTCCTCAGAAGATACTTTTTCTTCGGCAATTTGTTCTTTCTTGTACTCCTTCTGGGTATCCAGATAGTTCTTAATGACTTTGTTCGCATCAAGAAGATTTTGATAAAGTTCACGGTTTTCAAATGTTTCCCAGAACTCAAGATTTGCTGTCCCCTGCAGTAATTTTCTAACCCTGTTTTTTTCTTCCACGCCTGGCAGTTCGACAAGTATTCTTTCTCCCCCTTCAAGCTTCTGAACATTAGGTTGTGTAACACCAAAATGGTCGATCCTTGTCCGGATAATATTAAATGAATTTTGCACAGCATCATTTGTTTCCTGCCTTATAATCTCAAGTACATCACTGTTATCAGAGTTATAGTCAATCCTGTCTCTCAGGCTGTAAAGAAAAAGAGCTGCCATCCTTGCATCCGGATCAATTTCTTTAAAGGCTCTGCCAAACAATGTAACAAAGTCTTCGTTTGTTTCAAGCTGCCATCTTCTGGCCAGAGCGAGCGCTTTATTAAGAGTTGTATCAGTACTGTAGTTAGATAAAGATTTTATTACATCAGCTACGGAAACTTCCAGTATAACGTTCATACCCCCCTGCAGGTCCAACCCGAGGTTTATTTCCCTTTCCTGGCATTCCCTGTAAGTATATTTTTTAAGTCCGAACAGGAAACTGTAAACTTCTTCATCGGCAATGGAATCCAGGTAATATTCTTGCTTTGCAGCATCGCCCTGTGCATATTCCTTTGCATGCTTTCGTATCTGGTTGGTTTTAACAGTAAACCATAACTGATAGACACAAACCATAGCCAGCGCAATAGCTAATGTCCATATAGCTCCTTTATTTCGCATTTTGTTTTGATTTATAAATAAAACAGTGGCGCAAATATATTAAAATTTTTATAAGAAAATAAATCAATATTCTTTATGACGGTATACAGATTATAATATTTAATTAATTAATTTTGAAATTATTACACCCTGGGATAATATTTGTATTTTAAAATTACTAACTATTTAAAAATGAATATACAATGAGAATATTGATTTTTATTGCCATTCCCACTATTTTGACTTTATTTTCATGTAATTTATCTCCTTCAGGAAATAAGGATAAAAATAAAGATGAAAAAATTCGTATAGTACGGGAATATTTTGGCACAAATATTCTCAAATCAGAGATCACTGTTAAAGGTAATGTAAGGCATGGTATAACCAAAAACTACAGCAAAAAAGGCAAGCTTCTCTCAACGGTTAATTACGTGGATGGCAAGAAGGAAGGTAAGGCGACAAATTATTATCCTTCAGGAAAGGTGCATTCTACAATGATATACATAAATAATAAAAAGAACGGTGATGCTGTGTGGTATTATGAAAACGGCAAACCATACAGTATTAATCCTTTTATCAATGACAAGCTGAATGGCATACAGAAGAAATATTACAAAAGCGGGAAAATAATGGCAGAAATACCTTATAAAGATGATCAGCCCGGAATTGGCATCAGGGAATATACAGATAAGGGTGAAATAATAACTAACTATCCAAAGATAATTATTGAAGAGATTAACCGTATTGACCCGGATAATAAGTTTATACTTAATATATATCTGTCAAATCATTCGGCCAATGTCAAGTTTTATCTTGATAACCTTGACGATGATAAGTATCTCAAGAAATATATGTATGAGATTGAGACAAGAAGGGGGATTGCAAAAAGAGTATATGAAGTGCCGCCCGGGTATGTTAAATTTCAAAAGATTAACATTATTGCAAAAGCAAAAACAGGCATGGGTAATCCCTTTATAGTTCAGAGAACATATAATCTGGCAATACGGCATTAATATCAGAATGAACTAATGCCAATTTTTAATGATTTATTTTCAGGGGCATAATACAGCCCCCGGGAAAGGTATTCCTTTGCTTTTTTATATAAACCTTTTTTGTAAAAATATACACTGGCAGCAGAATATGCTTCACCAACCAAATATTCTTCAGCTGTGATTTCCGTATTAATTTTATATAGGTTCTCAAATTTATTAAGGTACTTATCCCCTTTGATTATGTCTTTTATTTTGTAACTCTTGCAGGCAGCCCTTAAATAGTATCTCATCATTAATTTAATATATGTGCGGGCATTTGATAATTGCGGGTACTGACTATAATATCCCTCAAGTTTTTCTATTGCTTCATTTGTTTCAATTTGATCCAGCAATACCTTCAGTGATTGGATAAATGTTTCCAGAACATATTCATTATCTGGTTTTAATGCCAGGGCTTTTAAAAGCAAATTGTGGCCTTCAACTTGATAGCCATTACTGATGAGGAACATGCCTTTATCAAAATTGTATATAAATTCCACTTCTTCCAGGTAAGTACCAACTTTGATTTTTTCTGACAAGTAAAAATAAATACTGTCATAATAATCAGCATTACTTGCATTAAGAAGATAATTTTCAGTTATTTTAAGAAATTCAGTTCTTATTACTTCCTTTATTATTTGTTGATATGAAAATCTTGTGATTTTAATTAAATATTCCAGATTTTGAAAATTATCATAATTAAGACGGGGGATCATATTATTCAGATAATTAAATAATAATATTCTGGTTCCTTGTGAAGGGTAAAATAAATAAGCTTTTTCCAGGCTGTTATATCCCTCTTGTATTTTATTGTCCAGAATATTATAAGTTGCAATATTAAAGTATTGTATCCCTATCAGCTCTTTAAGGGATATTTTATTACCTATAAAATAGTACTTGTCAAATAATTCATCAACAGATGAACCGGAGTATTCCTCATGGTCAATAAATTTATAATCCTTAAAATTCTCAACATAAGCTTTTTTCAGGCTTTGTGAATAAATAAACAAACCTGCATAGGGTCCGGTGGACTCAATTTTAATTCGGTTTCTGGCAGGATATGACACAACATAAACATGCACGGGAGTTTCAATAGTAAAAAAAGGAATATTCAGCCTTTCCAAAATTATTCCATAAAGAGCTGAGGCAGTAACACAATTATAGTCTCCGTTTTCAAATATCTTATCAAACGTGGTAATTAGCTCATATTTATTAAAAAATGAATTATGAACAGTGTTGTATATAGTCTTTATGTTTTTTTTAGGATTATATTTAATGAACCTGCCGGTACTAAATTTGCCACAGAAATTATTGAAGGTTTTTATATAATTTTCAATCTCATTAGTATCGATATTTTTAGAAGTTGCCAGGAATAGTCTTAAATAGTCCGCGGTATCGCAATTTAAATACTGATAAATAACCTGTTCTTCAAATTTGTTATAGAATGAGATTTCATTATACTTCACTATTGAATCCCGGCTGGTTACACTTGCATTTAATGTTAATTCTATTACTATTATTAAACTAAGTATGATAAAGTATTTTATCATATGTATAAATAATATTCAGGACAACATTTATGAGAAGGCCGCAATACCTAAAATTAATAAATAAAGTTATAATTATTAAAAGCAAACAAATATGATAACCCGTTAAATATATTGTGTGATTATAATAAGTTCCGCCGGCTAATAAGTCAGAATTAGTGATTTATCAGCATAATCAATAATTGCTTTATGTGCCACCAGCAGATCGTTACCGATAAGTCCGTCAATTTTTTTCCCTACAGTATCCTGATACAATTTATTGATGTAATCAATATCAATAAAGGTCACTTCGTAATTGTATTTACATAAAGTTCCAATCTGAAATTCTTTAATTATTCCGCTGATCGAAGGGATATCATCTGAATATAATGTAGTTGTATGTAAATCATGTATGTTCAAATTTATATTTTCTTCTTTCATACTGTCAGAAAGTTTTCGGTTAAAGACAGATTTGGAAGCTCCTGTATCAATAATCAGATAGCATTTGTTTTTATTTATATTACCTTGTATTATTAAATGGGAGCCTTCATTTTCAATTTTAATAACTTGTATAGGGATTTTTGTAATCATTATGTGTCTGAAATAATAAGTCTTAACAATGAACAATCAGTTTTACCGCCTCCCAGAAAAGTGCAAATACAATAAAGCTACAGCAGAATAAGTTTTTTACCCTTGATAGATTCTTTCCATTCAGGGGGAAGGTCAAAATGCCTGCTGGTGAAATCATCAAGCTCATCCCTGGTTTTTGCAGACAGCAATTCCTGCATTTCCTCAATAATTGTATTACTGA
>CAZFHF010000034.1:0-16240 GCA_964518655.1 uncultured Bacteroidales bacterium
GAATCATTTTTACTATATCAGCACCTGATAAAATTCCGGTACTACTGCATATATCCCCCTTTATTTTTCCGTAAAGGAGGCCCGCAAATCTTAGACTTAGCCTGTTGTCAGATGATGTGCTGAGATTATTTGGAACATAATGTTCTTCCTTGTTTATGTCAATGTCTGGCTGAAACAGCCTGTTGAATAAAATAAAACCATCAACACCTGATTTGTCCATTAGTGAAATAATATTTAACGGATTAGCATAAAACGGACTTAACTTAACACTTACCGGTATTTTTACTTTTTCCTTTATTGCTGCCAGTATTTTCAACTGGTATTCATTAATTGATCTCCCATCAGTTGTCATGTCCCTGGGCACGGAATAAAAATTAAGTTCAAGAGCATCAACGCCCGTCTCTTCAATAAGCCTGGCATATTCAACCCAGGTTTCTTTGTAAATAGCATTAAGACTGGCAATTACGGGAATATTAGCACTTTCTTTTACTTTTCTGAGATTTAGTAAATGCTCTTCTGGCCCTGCATGTTGAATACTCGGAAACAGATTGATCATCTCGGCATTTCTTTCATCATATTCACTCAATTCATCATCCATTTGCGCACTTTCCAGCTGTATTTGTTCTTCGAATAATGATTTATATACAATTGCCGCTGCACCCGAGTCTTCAGCAGTTTTTATATTGCTTATATTTGTTACAAGATTACTTGCACCAACAATTACAGGATTCTTTAATTCAATCCCCAAGTACTTAGTCTTTAAATCTGCCATTGGATATTTTTTTAATTATTAAAGTATTAATTAACAAATATTTAATATATAATTGAAATGATTTTTAAAACTCATTCAATTCATGATAAAGTTAAAAACTTAATATCAAATTACGTGAAAAATTTTAACTAATTATTAAGCCTTCTGCCTTCGACCATCAAATAAATATAATACAGGAGTTAAGAAAAATACCATTTGTCAGGTTACTTTTTCCGCTGATGATCGGATTATTAACTGGTAATCAGTTTAGAATATCATTTTCAATACTTATAACAGTATGTTCATTAATACTAATTATCATTTTTATTTTAACATTTAAGGGATTAACGGAAGTATATAAAATAAGGTGGTTATTTGGTTCTTTAGTTTACTTTTTTCTTTTTTTCTCCGGAATATTGCTGTTTGAATCAAGATCATATGATCTTGACAGAATAGCTGCACATGTTGATGATTCCAGATGTTTTATAGGAAAGGTTATAAGTAAACCACAGAAAAAAAACAAAACGGTTAAATTAATATTAAGGATTATCAGTTATAAGGATTCAGATATGTGGTATAAATGCAATACAAAGACCCAGGCTTATATTCAAAAGAATTATAGTTCAGGAAAACTGGCATATGGAGATATCATAATAATAAAAACTGCGCTAAGGCATGTAAAAGGCCCTGAGAATCCATGCGAATTTAATTATAAAAAACTTTTACAGTACAAAGGAATTATCCGTGAGAGTTATATTAAATCCAGAGCATGGAAACTAATTGGGCGGGCAAATAATCTTTTGACTTATTCGCAAAACTTAAGAAGTTTTCTGCTTGAGCTATATAAAAAGTATGGATTTGAAAATGATGAATTTGCTGTTTTATCAGCTCTGACATTGGGTTATAGGGATGAACTTGGTGCTGAATTAAAGAAATCTTTTTCCTCAGCAGGAGTGATGCATATATTAGCTGTTTCAGGACTTCATACAGGTATTATTTTTTATGTGCTGAATATAGTATTTGGCTTTCTGCAAAATGTAAGGTATGGCAAGACAATTAAGCTTCTTCTTGTAATACTGGCATTATGGTTCTATGCTTTACTTACAGGAGCTTCAATATCAGTTGTTCGTGCGTCTGCGATGTTCAGTCTGATAAATTTAGGCAGCTATATGAGAAGAATGATTAATATTTATAATATTCTGGCAGCCCTGGCATTCTTCCTCTTAATATTCAATCCTTATCAGGTTTTTGATGTAGGCTTTCAATTGTCTTTTCTTGCTGTATTATCAATAGTTTTTCTCCAACCCAGGCTATACAGTTTATTTACTTTCAGGAACTGTCTCACCGACAGGATCTGGATGTTGTTCACTGTATCAATCTCTGCGCAGGCAGGAATATTTCCTGTTGTTATATATTATTTTCATCACTTCCCACTTTATTTCTGGCTCACAAATATCCTGATATTGCCAATTGTTGCAGTGGTTATTTTCCTGGCAATACTATTATATGCTTTTTCTCCTGTATACCATATCGCTCATTTAATCGCAGAACTTTTGAATGTTCTTTTAAAGGCTATAAATTTTCTTGTAAATGAAGTAAGAAGTCTTCCCTTTTCATTGATTGAAGGAATATATAATTCATTTACCGAAACTGTACTGTTATATGCAATAATTTTTTCATTAAGTGTTTATATAATATTCAGGAAAAGAATTTTTTCTATTATTTGCCTGTTCTGTATAATTTGTTTTCTGTCAGTTAATCTGTATAGAAAATATAATATATATATGCAGAAAGAGATTGTAATATTCAGCGTTAATGAGCATACAGTGCTAAGTTTTGTCTATGGCAGGCATAATCTTCTGGTTACAGATTCTAATGCTGAAATCAATGATAATATATTATCTGGCCTGGCGCATAATTACCGGGACAGTCATGGAACATATTATATGCGTAACAAAAGCATAGGTGAATTAACCATGAATAAACTGTTGTTCGATGCAAACAACAGAATATCTTGCAGAAGCCTTTTTGGCAATCCTGTTTTTAATTTCTGCGGGGAAAGAATTTTATTGTTATGCGATACACACTTATTGGAATATAAAGGTAATAATAAATTCAGGGTGGATTATATAATAATTACAGGTGATCTAATGGTTAATATTTGCCGTATAACCGGACTTTTTGATTTTAAGCAAATAATTGTTGATTCTTCTAATGACTTCCGGACACAGGAATACTGGAAAGATATGTGCAAAGCAAACGGGATAAATACTTATATTATTTCTGAAACCGGGGCCTTTATATCGAAGTTATGATTTGACAATAATTGCATATGAGAGGTGATGCACCTGCCAGTGCACATATTCAACTATTATTTTAACATTCAGGCAAATAAAAATATTTATTGCATAAAAAAATAATAAAAGTGCTAGAAATTTATGATAATATACCTTACTTTGCTCAATATATTCAACTAAAGTAATTTTTACAAATGAGAATTATTGTTGCAGGAGCGGGTGAGGTCGGTTCTCATTTAGCAAAGATGTTAAGTCAGGAAAATCATGATATTGTATTGATTGATCCTGATGAAGAGAAATTAAAACAGGTAGGAGCAAGTCTTGACGTACTTACCAGGACAGGTTCAGCTACATCGATTAGCCTGTTGATAGATTCCGATATAAAGCGTTCTGACTTATTAATTGCTGTCGCTACCTCAGAAGAAACAAATATTACAGCTGCCATACTGGGGAAAAGACTTGGAGCAAAGAAAACCATAGCAAGGATAGATAACCAGGAATATCTTTTTCCAAAATACCGCGATCATTTCACAAGCCTGGGTATTGATTATATGATATATCCTGAGAAGATTGCATCAAAAGAATTGGTGGGATTATTGCAGCAGACGGGAAGCACTGATATTTTCAATTTTTCAGGGGGTAAATTAACCCTGTATGCAATAAAACTTGAAGAAGATGCTTTAATGGCTAACAAGACCCTTAAAGAGACTACTGAGGGTATTGATCATCAGAACTTCAGGGCAGTGGCGATAACAAGAGAAGGTCAAACGATAATACCAAGAGGTGAGGATAAGTTTCTGCCAGGCGACATGGTTTATATGGTAAGCAACCAAAGCGGAGTACCAAGTTTGATGGAATATTCAGGAAAGAAAAAAATTGATATTAATAATATTATGATTCTCGGAGGGAGCAGGATAGGAATGCTCACTGCAAAAGAAATAGGTGCTCAGAGCAATGTTAAATTAATTGAACTGGACAGGGAAAAGAGCTACCGTTTGTCAAACTATCTGAACAATACACTGGTAATTAACGGCGACGGAAGAGATATGAACCTCTTAATGGAAGAGGGATTAAAGAATATGGATGTATTTATTTCAGTTACAGGCGACTCAGAAACAAATATCCTTTCATGCGTGCTGGCAAAAAACATGGGAGTTAAGAAAACGATAGCCGAAGTTGAGAATATGGATTATATTACCCTCGCAGAGAATATGGGAATTGACAATATTATTAATAAGAAACTGGTTACTGCAAGCCGAATCTTTCAATTTACTACAAGTGAGTCTGTCTCATCTATTAAGTATCTTACAGGTACTGACGCCGAAGTGATGGAGTTTATAGCAAAAGAAGACTCAAAGATTACAAAAAGCCCATTGAATCAGATCAATTTTCCCAAAGGTTCTATTATCGGTGGAGTTATCAGAGATAAATCAAGTTTTATTGCTAATGGCTATACCCATATTCAGCCTAATGATAAAGTTGTGGTTTTTGCTTTACCTTCCGCAATCGGCAAAGTAAATAAATTTTTTAACTGATTTCCGGCATGATTAATTTCAAGGTTGTTGGATATATTCTTGGAGTATTATTAATTATTGAAGGAGTCTTTATTTTTCTTTCAGTACCGGTTACATTGATGTTTGGTGAAAAGGATTATAATTATATATTATTATCTTCCGCAATTACTTTGCTAACAGGATTATTACTGTTTTTTGTTTTTAAAAGATCTGATAAAAGACTCGGCAAGAGAGAAGGGTATATTATTGTAAGTCTTGGCTGGATTGTGTGCTCATTGTTTGGAGCACTTCCTTTTTATATTTCAAAAGAAATTCCTTCATATACAGATGCATTCTTTGAAACAATGTCAGGATTTACTACTACAGGATCATCAATATTAAGAACAAGTGATTTCAGCACCTTTTCACATGGGTTATTCTTCTGGAGAAGCCTCACACAATGGTTGGGTGGAATGGGGATAATTGTATTATCACTGGTAATACTGCCTGTACTTGGTATCGGTGGAATGCAGCTGTTTGTAGCAGAGGTCCCGGGGCCAACACCTGATAAACTGCATCCTAGAGTGAAAGAAACTGCAAAAAGACTATGGGGCATATATTTTATCTTTACATTATCAGAGATGTTATTACTGAAATTAGGAGGAATGAGTTTCTTTGATGCAATTTGCCATTCGTTTACAACTATGGCTACAGGAGGATACTCCACAAAACCTGACAGCATAGCTTTTTTTAACACTCCTTACATTCAGTATGTTATAATAGTATTTATGTTCCTGGCAGGAACAAATTTTACATTGTCATATCTGGCAATGCATTTTAAGTTCAGACAGGTCTTAAAAAATGAGGAGTTTAGGTTTTATGTGTTTTTTATTATATTCTTTGCTGTTATTATAACATTCATCCTGCGGGTTACCCAGGAACAGCCGCTTGAACATTCTTTCAGGGATTCCCTGTTCCAGGTCGTATCAATATTAACAACCACAGGCTATTCAACTACCAACTATTTAAACTGGGTGCCTGTTGGTATAGTGTTACTCTTTTTGTTGATGTTTTTTGGAGGCTCGGCAGGTTCTACAGGAGGAAGTATTAAAATAGTAAGGGTTGTATTATTGTTAAAGAACAGTTTCCTGGAATTAAAACGTTTAATTCATCCCAGCGCGGTAATTCCTGTCAGATTAAATTCACAGGCAGTAACATCAGTAACAATAACAAATGTACTTGCTTTTGCATCATTTTATATTCTCACTGTAATGGTTAGCATAGTAGTGATATCTTCAATGGGATATGATTTGGAATCATCACTGGGTGCAGTAGCTGCAACTCTCGGAAATATAGGTCCGGGAATAGGAGCAGTAGGTCCTGTTGAAAATTACGCGCATTTCCCGGTGTTTGGCAAATGGTTTTTATCTTTTCTGATGCTTATTGGAAGACTTGAGCTATTTACAGTACTGATAATAATAACTCCCAGTTTCTGGAGGAAGTAATTTCTTATTCTTCAAATATTCCTAAACCTTGCCTTATAACTTCAGGGATTTCTTTTGTGCAGTCAATAACTGTTGAAGGATTATTATTACTGTAACCGCCATGTACCACCGCATCAACAATATTTTTATATTGTTCGTATATTAATTCCGGATCAGTTATATAGTCCAGTATACTGTCTTCATCATGAATTGAAGTTGTAAGTAATGGATTACCCAAACCCCTTACAATTTCACGGACAATATTATTATCCGGAATTCTGATGCCAATTGTCTTTTTTTTGCACCTGAATAATCTGGGGACTTTGTTATTTGCTTCAAGTATAAAGGTATAAGGCCCTGGAAGATAATGTTTCATTAATTTAAATACACTATTGTCCACATGCGTTGTGTAATCCGATAAATGGCTCAAATCATAACATATAAATGAAAAGTGAGACTTTTCGATTTTAATGCCCTTTATCTTGGCTACCCTTTCAACAGCTCTGTGGTTAAATATGTCACATCCCAGACCGTATACGGTATCAGTAGGGAATATTATTACACCCCCGTTTTTTAATATTTCAACCAGTATTGATATTTGCCTTGCTCCGGGATTATCAGGGTGTATTTTAATTAGCATATTAACTAATTATTATATTTATGTAAAGTTACTGATAATTTAAATAGTCATTATTTATTATGTATATCAAATTTTAATAAATTCGAAACCATTAATCCCGAATCAGGTTTTCATTGCAGGATGTTTGCACCAATGTTTTGTATATTTGAAGATCCGGCAACCGGAAGCGCTGCTGGTCCTTTCGGTTGTTACCTTGTAAAAAATGGGCTGGCACAGGGCAAAAATATAATTTGTGAACAGGGATTTGAGATGGGAAGGCCCGGCATTCTTAAGGTAAATATCGAATTAAACGGAGAAGAGATTACTGCAGTTAAAGTATCAGGCGATATTGTCAGCACAGGAAAAGGTGAGATGTATATTGATTGAATTTTAAACTTACTGGTAGTTGAAAAATTTTATAAGTGTATTGTTGTTTTGAGAAAAAGTATTAAATTTTACTGATAATATTGTGGTATTTTTCCTGTTATAAAATATGGCTATGGGAGAACATGTGGTTGTACCAATATCCATAGGTATTCTCAAATGTTTAATTATTTTTTGTAATTATTAAATTTCAGGCAAATGAAACGGCATGGCATGTACCCAATACAATTGTTTTGCTTTGTTTTATTATTCATTAGTATTAATGGCAAATCCCAAAACCAAAAATATAATGCTATGGTT
Organism: uncultured Bacteroidales bacterium; assembly: GCA_964518655.1. GTDB lineage: Bacteria > Bacteroidota > Bacteroidia > Bacteroidales > UBA10428. Next base: position 7,329 of record CAZFHF010000034.1, read on the forward strand.
GATAATATTCACTGGTTTGGACAAGCAGCAATAAAGATTGTTGCTGAAGGAAAAACGATTTATATTGATCCTTATCAGATCAAGGATAATGATCAGGCTGATATTGTACTTATCACTCATTGCCATTCTGATCACCTGTCCCCGGGAGATATTAAAAAAGTGATTACTGACAAAAGTATTTTGGTTGCTCCTGAAAATTGCATGGGGAAAATTGAGGGATTTAATGTATCCGGAATAAAGTCTGTTGGTCCCGGGAAATATGTTGATTTGTTTGGTATTGGTATAGAGGCTGTCCCTGCATATAATGTTGTTAAAACTAACTTTCATCCTAAAAGTAATAAGTGGGTTGGCTATATAATTGATGTAAACGGGGTAAAAATTTATCATGCAGGGGATACCGAAAGAATACCTGAGATGCAGGATTTTGATTGTGATATTGCTTTATTGCCTTTAGGTCAGACGTATACAATGAATAGTGTTGATGAGGCAGCAAAAGCTGCCATTGATGTTAAAGCGAAGATTGCTATCCCCATTCATTATGGTCTTTATGAAGGAAAAGATGAAGATGCTGACAAATTTAAGGAGCTGCTGAAAGGAAAAGTCGATGTTATAATTAAACCAAGGGAATAATTTGTGTTTGGCTTTAATAATAAAATCGTAATTTACTGATATAAAATATGATTATTGCACTTGCATTATATTAATATGATTATTAAGATAGTAATATAATAAATATATTATTGTGAATATTTTAACGTTATTAGGGGAAAATATAAAAGTATCAATAGGGTCAATAAAATCGAACTTAATGCGTTCAATATTAACAATATTAATTATTGGATTTGGAATAATGGCTCTTGTTGGTATACTTACTGCAATTGATTCAATAAAAAATACTATCAGCCGTCAGTTTGCTACAATGGGGGCAAATACTTTCACAATAGAAAGCAGGAGCATAAATATTCAAATTGGCGAAAAGAAATACCGTAAAAAGAATCATCCTTATATTTCTTACCGTGAGGCACAAGAATTTAAGGACAGGTTTAATTTTCCCGCAATAACATCAATTTATACATATGCCTCCGGAACAGCAACGGTAAAATATAAAACAAATAAGACACATCCCAATGTAACAGTAATTGGCACAGATGAAGATTATATATTTACAGCCGGGTATGATATCGGGGAAGGCAGAAATATAAACATCCAGGATATTAAATTGAACAGGAATGTTGCTGTTATTGGATATGATTTGGTGAATAAAATATTTAAAAAGGATAATAAACCGCTTGATAAAATAATATCTGTAGGAAATGGAAAATATCGTGTCATTGGTGTTCTTGCAAAGAAAGGATCAAGTGTAGGTGAAAGTGATAACATGTGCCTCCTTCCATATACTAACGTCAGGCAATACTTTTCAACTCCCAATAGAAACTACTCAATTAATATTACTCCGTCAACTGAACTGCTTTATGATATTGGTGTCGGACAGGCTGAGGGGCTTTTCAGGATAGTAAGAAACCTGGGAACAAAAGATGAAACAGATTTTAATATAACAAAAAGCGACTTTCTGTCAAATATACTAAATGACCTTATCGGAAAAGTACTTATAGCTGCTACTATTATAGGCTTTATTACTCTATTCAGTGCAGCAATCGGACTAATGAATATAATGCTTGTTTCTGTTACGGAAAGAACAACCGAAATAGGTATACGCAAAGCTATAGGTGCTAAAAATGATATGATTAAACAGCAGTTTTTGCTTGAGGCAATAATAATATGTCAGGCCGGCGGTATTTTAGGCATATTATTAGGAATTTTAATTGGAAATATTGTATCTTTAATTGTCAAATCCGCCTTCATTATACCATGGATATGGATATTAGGCGGATTAGCTTTATGTTTTGTTGTTGGACTAATATCCGGTTATTTTCCGGCAGTTAAAGCATCAAAATTAGATCCAATTGTTGCATTGAGATATGAATAAAATAAGAAAAGAAAAATAAATATGGAAGATTTAATAATTGATAGAACTGGAAATACACCAAAAGTACATTTTAATCATAAAGCTGGAAAATTAATTATTGAAGGCAGATCAATACCTGAAAATCCCGGTGATTTTTTTGAACAACTAATAGATTGGCTTGAAAAATATTATAAAGATCCCAAAGATACTACACGTATGGATCTTAACCTTGAATATGTAAACAGTGGATCATCAAAATATCTGCTGGGAATTTTCAGAATGATAAAAAAGCGATTTGATGAAGGCAGTAACTGTATCATTAACTGGTATTATGAAGAAGATGATGAAGCAATTCTAAGCCTGGGTGAACATTTTAAATCTACCATAAAAATACCTTTTAATCTGATAGAATATATATAAAAAAAACCTGGAGTTTCGTATCTCCAGGTTTTTTTATGTTAATATTTTTTATGGTCTTAAACCAGCTTTTCAACCAGGTCAACCACCCTGTACGAGTACCCCCATTCATTATCATACCATGCAAGAACTTTAATTTTCTTACCAAGAACCATAGTACTCAGTGCATCAAATATTGAGGAATGAGGATTATGGATAACATCAGCAGAAACAATAGGATCTTCAGTATATTCAAGAATTCCCTTCATCGGTCCCTCAGCTGCTTCTTTCATGGCCTTATTAATCTCTTCTACTGTAGCTTCTTTTTTTAAGTTAGCAACAAGATCAACAAGTGAACCGGTGGGTGTAGGGACACGTATCGCTAATCCGTTAAGTTTTCCGTTAAGATCAGGAATGACTTTACCAACGGCCTTTGCTGCTCCTGTTGTGGTAGGTATCTGAGATATTGCAGCAGACCGGGCTCTTCTTAGATCACTATGGGGGGCATCCAGAATTACCTGATCATTAGTATATGAATGAATAGTTGTCATTAATCCGTCCTCAATACCAAACTTGTCGTTTAAAACTTTAACCACCGGAGCAAGACAGTTAGTTGTACATGATGCATTTGACACACACGTATCTTCAGGTCTCAGGTCATCATCATTAACACCCAGTACTATCATGTTATCAATCTTATCTTTGGAAGGTACGGTAAGAATAACTTTTTTTGCTCCATTTTTCAAATGATCACCATAACCACCTTTTTCACTTTCTCTGGATCTGAATACTCCGGTAGATTCTATAACAACATCAGGAGTGTCGGCCCATGGAATATTTGCAGGACTTCTTTCAGCACTTACCTTTATTTTTTTACCGTTAACAATAATGCCGTCATCATCATAACTGACTGTACCTTCAAACTTTCCCTGCGTTGAATCATACTTAAGCAGATGAGCCAATACTTTGTTTTCAGTAATGTCATTAATACCTACAACTTCCATATTAGGTTTTTCCAATGCAATTTTAAATACATTTCTCCCTATTCTGCCAAAGCCGTTTATTCCTATTTTAATTTTAGCCATAATTAAAGTATTTATTAATTAACAATTTAATATCCTAAAAAATTGAATTGCGAAAGTAACAAAAATTATAAATTTCCACAACAGTAAATCAAGAGAACTTAAAAATCTTTTTAAGGAAAGGGAATAATTAAAATAATCTTAAATATATTATTCAAAAGGACAATAAAATAAATGAACCTAAATACTATTTAACAAGAATTTCATCTATCTCAGTTTTCCTTGCTCTGGATTTTGCATCAATTATTTTTCCGAAACGATAACCTAAAAATAAGGAAACAAATATACGGTTGTTGTCTTCTACTGCCATTATGGGAATCTCTTTTATAAATGCATTCAGTATTATGCCTGCTTCTATTGCATGTATTACCTCATCGTATTTACTAAACTCAAATGTAACGCCTGTTTTGCCGTATACTCCAGGAGTAAACGATATTTCATTTAAACCCTTAAAGAATGAAGCCCTGGACATTAAAGTCGGATCAACATGCTGATTAATATCAAACCTTTCAGTTACCTGATCAATAATCTCTCCGGCAGCAGTAATTACATAAATGTTGTAATATATCGGCTTTTTAATCCCAAGTACAGGACCGAAATTATAAAAATACCTGATTGATATTCCTCCCCTGTCAAACTTTTGAAACAGTTCCCTCTGGTATCCTATTCCTGCTCTAAGACTGTAAAAACTTATTAATTTGCCGTATACAAAACTCCTGCTTGTGAAAGTAGATGGCGCAGTGGATATCTTTACCTCCTTGGGATGTTTAATGTTTACAAAATCAATTTCATATAAAGTCTTTTTAAATGCCGTTATGCGTTTTGCATATCTGTAATTTCCGCCGAAACCGTTTGAGCATAAATAACCTGCTACGGTTCTTTCATTCCGGTAAAAAATTTTATCATCATCATCAATCTCACCCTGAGCAAATACAAGATGATATATAAGTATAACAGGGATACTGAATAATAATCTTTTCACGGAAAATATAAATTAGGTATTATGCCTAATCAAAGATATAATTATCAGGAGAAGATACGTAAAATTACAAAAAAAATTGTGTATTTATATATTAACTGTTAACGGATTCAGAATTCTCAATATCATTTTTACTGTAAGCAGGACATGTCTTGGATCCTTTGCAAGAAGAAAACATAACTAATATTGAAACCACCAAAGCAAAAATAATAAGGACTTTTTTCATAATTTGTGTTATTAATTATACTACCAGTGTGTATTGACGTAAAAATATAAAAAATAATTTATTTATACCCTAATTAGGAGCATAATCTGTTTGCTCGCTGTCAACAATACTAGCATATGCAGGGCAAACATACTTGTTGCAGGAACACATGATACCTGCTATCACTATTAATGCCAGTATTAAAACTTTAAATCTTTTCATTTTTTAAAAATTTGTTTCCACATAAAAGACAATTTATATCAAATTTATGAATTATTTATTCTGTTAATATGCATTTTTACTAACATTTGTAACTAACTTTTTGAATATTAGGCTATTTATTTACCTTAAATACAATTTTATTTTGGTGATTTAGTTTAGTTAGTCAGGGCAAGATTTAATTGCTTGTTTTTACGGTTTGTTATATAATATTGTTATAATAGTAAAATTCTTATAAAAAACCAGTAATTCAATAATTTATATTAATATACTGGAAATCAATATCTTTATTTAGTAAAACACATATTAGTAAAGTTAAGATACTTATCCTTAATTTTCCAACATTTATCATAAATTATTTATTATTAGATAATAAAAAGTGCTTTTCTGTAAAAATTATAAAAATTTTCCTTCACTAATAAAATATCTGATTACTTCATTATGAGTAAATGCTAAATTCAGTTTTAATGCTTCATCAATTGAAAACCATTGAATATCTGATACTTCTTTTGGATCTGCTTTTGGTTCATTTGTTGCTTTACCGCAAAACATCAATGCAACGTTATGTATGTTTTTTTCCTGGAATATCTCATCAACATAATTTAAAAAAACCGGGCTGAAATCCATATTTGTTTCCTCCTTTACCTCCCTTATTACAGCATCGTATGCATTTTCAAATTTTTCAATATGGCCTCCGGGAAGACACCATAAATTTCTGAACGGCTCTATATTACGTTTTGTTAGTAAAACCTGATATTCACTGTCTTGTTTTTTGTAAATTATAGCTCCTACGGTAGGTTTAAGCATGATCGTATGTTTAATTCAGGTTAAAAATGTATTAGAATCTATTAACATATTCAATACTACCATTAAGGTAATAAATATATTGTTAAATTAATGACTTATTGATATAAAACTGCATTAACCCGGATTTAATATTACCGGTAAATTTTTTCAGCGAATATATCTTAAAGCAGGCATCATATGACATTGAATTTTTCTATTTTTATGCTATAAAATAAATGACTATGAGATTTCCGGTACTATTGATGGTGTTATTTTTTGGAATATCCGGATTCTTCAGTAAGGATTTTAAGATTATTGACGCGACAATGCAGGAATGGACAGGAGGATTGCAGGAGTCAGGTAAAGGAGTTAATTACAGAATTACTGTCGTTGTAAAGAAAAAATCGGACAAAATAAAAATCGATGGAATAAGGATTAAAGAAAAAGTATATAACTGCAGGATATTTAATTTATCAAATAAAGAGGCAGGAAAATATTTTGAAAAGAACGATACAATACTAATTACATCTTCGATTAGAATTAATAACAAAAGCAATTCAAATACAGAGAAACCACTTTTTGGAGATTGCAGCCCAGAGGCATCGATAGATTATTTGTTCAAAGGCAGGAAGAGATGTATCCCTGTTAGCAACATTAAAAAACTGAAACCGGAGTATTACAAGTAAGCATGATTCAGATAGACAGGACATTAGTGAGTATTGATGTTTTAAAAGAAAATTTTAAATGCGATCTGGTTAAGTGTAAAGGTGCATGCTGTGTGCATGGAGATTCGGGAGCTCCGCTTGAAAATCACGAACCAGATTTATTAAAGGTAATATTACCCGACATAAAACCATACCTTCGGGATGAAGGGATAAAGGCAATTGAAGTTCAGGGTGCTTTTGTTATTGATCAGGAAAATGAATATGTAACACCTTTGATTGATAATAATGAGTGTGCATATGCAGTATTCGATAAAGGAGTAGCAAAATGTGCAATCGAACTGGCATTTATTGATAAAAAAATTGACTTTCAAAAACCTTTATCATGTTGTTTGTATCCTGTCAGAATTAAAAAATATAAAAATTTTGATGCCGTTAATTATGATAAATGGAGTATTTGTGATCCTGCCAGGGAGTTGGGAAATAAATCGGATATTCCTGTATTTGTTTTTGTGAAAGATGCATTAATCCGTAAGTTCGGGAAAGATTGGTATAATCAGCTTTTAAAAGTAGCCGGCAAACTGCTTAAGGAAGAGAAATAATATACTTCTTTTGTTAATATCACAATCATTTTAAAATATTACTTTATTCGTGCATTTTATATATATATTTTGATAATACCCCTAAATATATGGGGTGTTAATAAAAAAATAGTATATATTAATAAATAAAAGCTTATATAAAAAAGGGCATATTAAAATAATTAATATATTTGTAAAAAATTTACATAATATAAATTATAATTTTAGGAAATATGGCTGAAATAAGACTTAATGCTTTGAATGAGGTATTAACAAGAAAACCGGTACATTTTAAGCCTCCGGGTGATCTTACATCGGATTATTTTGGAATAAATGTATTTGATAAGCAAAAGATGGAAAAGTATTTGTCAGCTGATGTTTACAAACAGGTCAACGAAGCTATAGAAAAAGGTACAAGGATTGACAGAAAAATTGCCGATCAGGTTGCTGCAGGTATGAAATCATGGGCAATTAGTAAGGGTGTTACACATTATTCGCATTGGTTTCAACCATTAACTGAAGGCACTGCGGAAAAGCATGATGCCTTCATTGAACAGGGAGATTTTGGAGGTGTTATTGAGAAATTTTCCGGAAGCTTACTTGCTCAGCAGGAACCTGATGCATCAAGTTTCCCCAGCGGAGGTATCAGAAATACATTTGAAGCAAGAGGTTATACTGCATGGGATCCCTCTTCTCCGGCATTTATTGTCGGCAATACATTAAGTATACCTACTATATTCGTATCATATACAGGAGAAGCATTGGATCAGAAAACACCCTTAATCAAGGCATTAAATGTTCTGGATAATGCAGCAGTTGAAGTTTGCCAGATGTTTGACAAGAATGTGACCAAAGTTATAGCTACTCTTGGCTGTGAACAGGAATACTTCTTAATTGATGAGGCATTATATAATGCACGTCCTGATCTGGCATTGACAGGCAGAACTTTAATGGGACATGCTTCAGCTAAAGATCAGCAGCTGGATGATCATTATTTCAGTTCAATAGCTGAAAGAGTGGCTGCTTTTATGAAGGAGATGGAGTCTGAAGCTTACAAGCTGGGCATTCCATTAAAAACCCGGCATAATGAGGTTGCCCCAAACCAGTTTGAATGTGCCCCCTTATTCGAAGAGTGCAATCTTGCTGTTGATCATAACATATTACTGATGGATCTAATGAGGAGAATAGCACGCCATCATAATTTCAGGGTTCTGGATCATGAAAAACCTTTTAAAAATGTAAACGGTTCCGGAAAGCACAATAACTGGTCGCTTCTAACTAATACGGGAACCAACCTTCTGGCACCAGGTAAAAATCCTGTTTCAAATCTGCAGTTTTTAACTTTTCTGGTCAATACAATTAAAGCAGTATATAAACATGCTGATTTATTAAAGGCCAGTGTTGCTTCTGCTGGTAATGCATACAGGCTGGGAGCAAGTGAAGCGCCTCCTGCTATTATTTCTGTTTTTATTGGCAGCCAGGTAACTGAATTGCTTAACCAGATAGAAAAAAAGGTATCCAATAAAAAAATGACACCGGGAGAAAAAACAGAACTTAAGCTTAATGTAATAAAAGTGCCACGAATATTATTGGATAATACAGACAGAAACAGAACTTCACCCTTTGCCTTTACAGGTAATAAGTTTGAGTTCAGAGCTGTTGGATCTTCTGCCAACTGTGCAACCCCAATGACTGTCCTTAATTCGGCTATTGCCGAACAGCTGATCGAGTTTAAAAAGGGTGTTAATAAGCTGATTAATAAAGGAGTAAAAAAGGATGAAGCAATATTTCAGGTTTTGCGCCAATATATAATAGATTCAAAACCTGTAAGGTTCGAAGGCAATAATTACAGCGAAGAATGGAAAAAAGAGGCAGAGAAAAGAGGATTGAACAGTGTAACAGGAGTACCTGACACTCTGGAAGCATATGGCACCAAGAATAGTATCAGTTTATTTACTGACCTTGGATTAATGACAGAACGTGAGATTGAGGCAAGAACTAATGTGAGACTTGATACATATACAAAAAAGATACAG
>CAZFHF010000035.1:0-6178 GCA_964518655.1 uncultured Bacteroidales bacterium
TTCCGTCAGTAATATTTGAACCCGTAAAAATATATCCGTCATCATCTGTTATATCAAACCCTCCGCTTTCCATCTGAGCGGACAGGCCATATTCATTGAAGCTTAATACAGTACTAAGACTGTCAGTTGCGGTTTTTATTAATATAATATTGCTGGCACTCCCTGAACCAATACGTGTACCAGCCAGCAAAATTTCATCACCGCTTATTATCAAGCCTGTATTATATGTGTTTTCTGAAGGATAGATAATATTTTCCCAGATTTTTTCATTCAGATCTTCAAAATTTATCTTTGTGAGGCAAATATTAGCACTGGTGCCGGATGTTGCTGTTCCTGCGACAAGAATATTCCCGTCCGGAAGCAATGCAAAGCGGTTATAATAATCTGTACGGGTCTCAAATAAAGTATATAGATCACCATAGGGATAGCCTGTAAAATCCACTTTTGCGATAAATGTATAAAACCTGTCGTCACCCAGGGAACTTCCGGAATTTGTATTTCCCACTACGAGGTAGCCGTCATCCAGTATCTCGACGCTATGCCCCATATCATCCTTATCCCTTTTTCCAAAAGGCCTGATAACAGGAGTGATAATATTTCCATCAGGATCAACTTTTAATATTAAAACCTGCGCCAGCTTTTCAGGGCGGTCAATTGTAATCAATCCTCCGGGATCATAAGTGTCAGTATAACCCACTAATACGAAGTTGCCGGAATTATCAGTTTTGATATCGTATACTTCTTCATTCCCAGGGCCCCCGAAATATCTTGACCATAATGAGTCGCCTGAACTGTTTGTCCTGACAAGAAAAATATCCATATTATCCGTAAGTGTGTCCTGTGATGAGCCAAGAAGCAATAATCCTCCGTCATCAAGTATTCTCAGGCACTTTGCGTTATCATCCTCACTTCCCCCGAAATATTTTATTTCAAATTTAGTATTACCATATTCATCAGTGAGAATAAGGCACATATCAGTTCCGTTATCAGGAGTACTCACAGTACCCAGAACAGCATAGCCCCCGTCATCAGTCTGTTTCACATCTACTCCGGCATTATCGAATAAAGGCCCTCTGTAAAATTTAATAAATGACTCTGACTGTGTTATTGTTATATCTTTCTTGTCACATGAAAGGTATATCAGGATAAATAAAAATGATATTATGTAAATTATATATCTCATCTCTCCGGACTTTACTTTATAATAATACTTTAATTTTGTTTTTTAGGCTGATAAAATGAAAAATAATAACCCACAGAAACAGTAACGCAGTTTATTGAATAATCATCATCAACATAATAATATTTTGCCCACAGTTCAGGAACATCATTTCTGTTTTCAGGAATAACTATATTGTTAAGCCCGATATGATATTGGATATCGCATACCAGAAAACCTCTCGGGACTTTGTATTTAATCCCTGTACCGATAATACCTGAGTATAGAATGCTTTCCCTGAAGTCAGTCATAATAATATCAGCACCAGTCACTGCAGGCTCATCTTCACTTGTTGATATGCCTGGTATTCCTGTGACCTTTGAGATATTACCTGCACTGAAGCTTCCTGAGAGGTAATAGTTGATATTTCTTGTTTTTATTATCTCGCAGGCAATAGTAAGTGGAACATTAAGTCTTGATACTGTTTCATCGAATGAGTTTTTTGCCAGTCGTTCTTCATTTCCTTTGTAGATGTATTTCATATCATCAGTAAAATAATACTGGCTTTTCATGTAAATAGCACCCAGATTAACAAATATCCTGTTGGTAATATACCTGCTGATGTTAAACCCGGCTTGAAAACCGGCACCTGTAGAGTTTACAGATGAGGTCATGGTTATATCACCTGCAACATAAGGTTCAATAATTCTTGGATTAGCGAAGTTCGGGCCGAATGTAAACCCCATTGAGATAATAGCTTTAGTTTTATATGATTCAAAGAGATATACAAATTCCACGGGATCACCTGGCATTATTTCATATTCGGGGTATTTTTTCAGAAATTCCAGCATTGCTTTTTCTGCCTCATACTGATCATCATCAAACAGGTAAGCCAGGATTATCAATTTATATGCCTCGATCTTCTGTGCTCTTGTGAATCCGCTTTCAATGCAGGGAGCAAGGATCTCAGGTATTTCATCTATCATCCCCTGATCATAGAGGCGCCTGGCTTTTTGGAATGATTTTAAACAATCTTCCTGGGCGGTTGCAGCCAGGTAAAAAAATGTAAAAAGCAGAACACAGGTATATTTTAAACAGTTTATCATTGATAGATTTATTTATTTGAACACGTTTTCTGATAATCCAGATCAAGGCCAACATAGTTTTCCCACTCGCTTTTTGTCATGTTTCTATTTACTTTGGAGCAAATAAGGTCGGCCATATAGTCAGTTTTAGATGCCCATACAAATATATTCTCTGCATTATCTCCGGATACAAGATACTTTCCATCTTTGCTGAAAGCCAGAGATAATGCCCAGGCTTCATGCGCCTTGATTTCAACCGGTCTTAATCCGGGATTATTTGCATTCCATATTTTTATAGTGCCGTCATAACTTGCAGTGGCAATTTGTGTGTTGTCCGGACTGAATTGAATATCAGGGATCCTTGCTGCGTGTGCATTGATCTTTGACACTTTATTTGTTCTCAGGTTGATTATCGCCATTGCTCCTTTTTTATCACCCATAGCAATTTTTGTTCCCGAGTTATCAAATTTCACAACAGTAATGAAGGACCCCGGGGAATTATATATTACTGATGATTTGCCGCTACTCAGGTTCCATAAAAATACTTTACCGTCTGCAGCTCCTCCTGCCAGCAAATCACCTTTTGGAGAAATAGTGATACTGCTGATCCTGTCATTATATTTGAAAAATTCTTTACTTGATCCTGATATTAAATCCCAGTATATAATGGTTTTATCAGTGCTTGCAGAGTATAATCCATTGTTATTCGGTGTAAATGCCAGGGATTCAACCCAGCCGTTATGCCCTTCAAGCATGCCAGGTGTAGTATTAGGTTTATTGAGGTTAAACAACTGTATTCCTGAGGTTGTTGTTCCGCATGCCAGCCATCTCCCGTTATTGCTTATAGCCAGACTCCTGTTAATGAAGTTATTGTCAATCAGGGTACGGCCTGTTTTCGAACCGGAGTCAAGGTCCCATCTTACAATTTTACCATCACCTCCTGAGCTGTAAAATATGTCGGTATTGGGTATAAATACAACATTATTTACTGCACCGTCATGGCCTTTCAAGCTGTTGTAGTTTTTACCGTTGTAAGTGCATAAAGCGGAATATAATGACAAATAAATATCCGGGTTATTTGTTTGTCCGGTATAGTTTTTGTTAAATTTAAAAGCCTGGTATGCCAGCAGGGCTTTAAGGTTATTATCACTTGTAGTAATGGATTTTGACGCCATTGATTGGGCTGTTGTCAGCATCCTTCTCCTGAATTCCTGCTCTTTTGCTTTTTCAGCTTCGGTACGTTCTTCTCTCTCTTCCTGCGCAGTTTTCATTGCCAGTTGTTTTTCATGTTCTGCCATTTCAGTTGTTTTTTCAAGCTCCTGGCTGTATAATGTAACCTCACTTACAGTTTCATATGCCTGCAGTGCTTGTTTTTCAGCCTGTAACTTTTCAATTCTTGCTGAATCGGCAGCAATCTGCGCCAGCACTTTTTCTATGGTTTCTTTATCTGCCCTCTGTTCGGCAAGTTTACGCAATTTCACATTTTCTTCAGTTATTCTTTCAAGGTCCCTGTTTTTATAGGCCAGATCATCATTAAGTCTTTTATTTGCCACCAGTGAATTATATACAACAAATAACATCGCAACAACAAATATTGCTACAAGCCCCATAATTGCCGCAAATCTTCTTGTTCTGTTTATAGCTCTTCTTTGCAGCCTCACCTTATTTTGCTCTTCCTGCACAAATTTTTTCTCGCTGGCATTAAGGAAGACCATAACTTTTTCAAATGCAGGATTATATCTTTTTGCCCATGCCAGGGTAGGCCTCTGTGTTTTCTTCCAGTTAAGTGCCAGGTGCAAATCAGGCGGACGCCACAGGCCTGTTTTTCCCAGCTGGTAAAGCGTTGAGGCCTCTGCCAGCCGCAAGTACATCTGTACTGAGGAAGATTCTTCTTCTACCCAAACCTTAAGCTTATCCCATATCCTCATTAAGCTCTCATGAGAAATATCTATTACAGTATCACTATCCAAAGGAACATTTTCTCCGGGTGTTAAAAATGACCTTCCTTTAGCCCTGAATTTCTCAATCACTTCTATCACTTTCTGCTCACCAACCTGGACAATTTCAGATATATATTTAATACTTGCAGGATGCCTTATCCCCTTGTTATTAGGGCCTTGTTCGGTTAAGCACCTGAACAGGCTCCTGCATATTTCTTTTCCTTCATCTGTAAGCTCATCGTAGGCTTCATTAGCATGCCGTGACAAGGCATTTTCCATCTTTCCTGCTGCTTCATAGTCACGCATTTTAATGGGAGCAGATGGTTCGTTATACCGTGTCCAGTAAGCCCATGTTCTCATCATGACATGCTGAAGAACCGGCAACTGGTCGGTTTTATCCTCAATAGTATTTAATATGTGCTGCAGGAGCTGGGGATCAATCTTAGCTCCGCCCACTGATATTGGTCCTACTACCGCTTCTCTGAAGTCTTCGCGCGACATCTGAGGGATAAGAAAATTACTCTCATTTATTAAAGTAGTAAATTCCTGGAATTGTGAGCATTCACCAATGAAGTCGGACCGCATGGTGATTACTATGTATATCGGCAAGTCTCTCTGATTAACAGCATTTACAAGCAATTTAATGAATGCTTCTGTCTCGTTCAGTGTTGTGCTGTCTTTCCTGCTCTCCTTATACCTGAATAATTCCTCAAACTGGTCAATTATTATAAGTAAGTTTTCTCCCTTAGGAATTTTCATTTGTTTTACAGCATCAATAAGTCCGAATGAACTCCTTCTTAATACCGTATACAATATCTGTTGTTTAATATGTCCGTCTTCACTATACTTGTGGGAACTCTCACATACTGAAAGATTGGCAGCAAGATTTTCCACAGGGCTGTTTCCGGGACGTGTGGTAGCTATTCTCCATCTTGACCCGGCATCATCAATAAATCCTCCATAGAGCATAGGAATCAACCCGCAATAGATTATCGATGATTTTCCGCTTCCTGAAGCTCCTGTAACGGCAGCAAACCTGTTGCTGGCCAGGTATTCCAGAATAATCTCACTCTGGCCTTCTCTTCCAAAGAACAGATGACTTTCATCATTACTAAAAGGCCTTAAGCCCGGAAAGGGATTTCTTTGAATGCCAGTACTTGTATTATCCTGTATTTTGTTGTTATCTGCCATTAGTTTACTTTAAAGTATCAAAAAAATTCTTTATGAATGATTCGCTGATCTCTTTTTCTATAATAATCTTTGTATTTGCCAGAAAATCCAGAATATTTTTATCAGGATTGTGCCTTGCTATTATACCCAACGTTTTAAGAGGCTTTGTTTTTCCATAACCCGGAGCTTTTACAAGGTCTCTTATTTTACTGTCAAGCCATTCTTCCCTGCTGTTTCCCTGGTATATGATAACAGCATCAGCATCTAACAAATTTTCAATATGGGCAGTTATTGCTTTTGAATCTTTGTTAATACCCGTGTTATTCTCAACAATAGTGAATTTATTATTTATTTCTTTTATTATTTTGTCCAGCTTATCTCTTTCCTCCTTTTCATAAACGAGATATATGCTCGTTTTATTTTTGCCTTTTACTTGTGCAGGTTTTTCTAATTCTCTGAGTTTATTATCTAGTATTGATTTAAAAACTTCAAGCGGAGCTTCAATTATTTCGGTATTTTCCCGTGATTCATCTCTTATCAGCCTTTTTATATATAATGATTGTCTTTGATCTGTTGGCTTAAGATCGTTTGGAATCCATATCATTCTTATCAGGTTATTGGGAGGATCAGATTTTTCTACAAATTCTTTTGCTACCTGATTTTGAATGTCCATTAAAGAATATTTTGAATTCTTAACATAATCGCCGTAATATGCACCCATCAAATGAACGGATAAAATTGCTTTCTTAAGATAACCATTAATAACAGCCGGCACCTCATTGCCATCGTTGGGCAGCTGCACCGGCGGGAGAATCCTGTATCCC
>CAZFHF010000035.1:6188-16120 GCA_964518655.1 uncultured Bacteroidales bacterium
CTCTTCTCAGGACATCCCTGTTGTCCTTTTGATCAATAGACGTCTCAGCAAGATATATATATTGCTGTTCTTCCTTAGCATGACTAACCTTTTCAGACGATAAAAGCGCTTTCAAAGAATCAGCAATATCATAAGCCAGGTCAACAAGTGTTGACCAGAATTTTTCATATTGTTCATCTTCTTCAGTTATATCGAAAGTTTTGGCCTTCTTGCTATACCTGTTTATTTCATAGAATTCATAGCTTAATTCATTTTTCAGAAATTCCGGATTATTTGCTTCTTCAACTGGCGATGTGAGAACCTTAAAAATACGGTTTGTGCCGGGGGAGGAATTACCTGATTTCGAATATACAACATCATAAATATCTTCCAGTTCCTTTATGTAGCTTTTTGACGTTACATATTCAGGGGCGATGATACTGACAAAAACAGCGGTCTCTGTGAATATTTTGCCTTTATCATTACCAAATAATTTACTCCTTGCCTGAAGATCATCCTGAGACAGTATTGTGAGTTTTTTTTCAGTTATTCTGTTCATCAAGACAGCCAGATACTCACAAAACTTTGAAGACCATTGACTTATCAATTCATCTTCTTTTATTGAGGAAGGCCCGCAGCTAATAAATATGTCGTATTCGAAATTCATAAATGTTTTTTTATCAAAAGACTAATTTAAATCAAAATTACAATATTCTAATATGTGAATTACAATTCATCAATACAATCCAGAATTGACCTTCTGATATCAAGATAATCGAATAGCAGCATGTTTAACGGTTCATTCTCTATGCCGTAAAACTCTGTATATGTTCTGGATTTTATTATGAATTTATTATCCACAGTATTAGCGACAGCATTAGTATATATTAAATCAGATTCATCAAAAGTAATACTGTCATAACCCTCTGCAACTAATTCAACAGTTCCCTTAAGCACTACCAATAGTGAAAAGGTTTTTTCATATCTGTCAATTTTTATCTCCTTGCCTTTATCAAAGACATATAGCTCCATATTTCTGGCAAGCTCAAGCAGCACATATTCGGGGACACCCTGAAATTTCGGACACTGTCGTAAGAACTGAACACGATGAAAAATAAGATATGATGAACCGTTTTTAGAGTGTTCAATAGATGCCATCAGTTCATTTACAATTGCCGGTTCAATTCTTGGGAATACAGTATCAAGAAATTTTTTATCAATCCTGTTAATTACATAAGCTGCAGTTTCTCTTATAAGCTTATGCGGATGAAATAAGTTTGATACCAGCACTTCGTCAATCTCAGGATTTTTGAGGTTCAGCCAGCTGATAATAGCACAGGATTTAACATATAGCGAAATAAGGTTATAGTCTCTGGTTATTATCTCCAATATCAATTCATTGGCAAATATTTTGTCTGCCTGGAAAAAGTACTGAAGTTTTTTAACCCGGCCTTTGGTAGTAAGATTTTCCAGCACAGGAAAGAGCACTTGTTTTATTTCTTCATTTACTATCTGATCAAGCATCTCTATTGCATAGCTTATTTCATTGTCAGTGCCCTTATATATAAGATTTCTTATGTTGGCTATTGCGGTTGAATTGTACGCAAGTGAGAGCAGATGAAACAGGACTTTGTAATTATCAAACAATTCAGCATCCAGTGAATTTCTAAGCAGGGGATAACTGCTGGAATATCCGAGATTGGCGGCTGCTGACATGTTCCATGTCATTATGTTTAATATCCTTACAATAGCGTTAAGGATCCTGTTTATATTATTTGGAGTGGCCTGGAATCCTGATTCTCTTAATGATATTATTGCCTGTCTGGCAATAATCCTGTTCTGACTCTCAATTTTATTTAATAATAATTCTATAGCTCCCGGGCTTCCTATTTTTCCATAGATTTTTACTATCCTTGACAGTAATAAATTGCCGGCATCGGATGAAAGAAATACTTGTTCCAGCTGCTCCAGCGCATCATCACCAATTCTTATCAGCGCTTCATATGCATACGGATAGAAAACGGGAGAAGATAAATATCCGATTAGAATATGGGTATGATCAGGATTGCTCACCCTGGACATAGCCCTTATTGCAGCATATTTAACTTCCGGTTCAAAGTCTCGTGACAGATTCACCAACAAGGCTGTTAGTTTGTTTTTCCTGTCAAGATGACCTAAAAGCTCACAGGCTAATATTCTGTCAGGTATCTGTTTTGAATTCGCAAGATTTTCAACCGAAGAAACTGTTTTTCCGGAAGCAATTTTTTTTTCAAAAACAGAAATGATATTTGTTTTGAGATTCATGGATGATTTGTCCGCATCATCTATTTTAAGATTTTTTAGGACAGGCAATGAGCTGAAAACCGATAAATTGTTAATTTTCCATAGTATAAATTGCCTGACTTCAGGTGAATCAATACTTAATAACTCAGTCAGGTGCTTTTCAAATGATATAGGTTCTATACTTTCTGAAATAGAAAGTGTATTAATAACTTTTTCAGGTATATCACTGTTCAATAATCTGTGAAAATATTTATCAATATCGGGCAGGTCATGTTCTTTAGCCCTGATATTGGTTCTTATCTTTTTAATATAGTCTTTAAGTGCATTCTGATAAGCCTTCACCAGCTTTATTGATATAAATAACCAGACCGCACAAAGCAATATTAATATGTATATTATTTGATGTGGTTTATAAAAATTTAACTGTATCAGCCCTATTAGAATTAATCCTCCGAATATCATGCTAAGTAATCTGAATGATCCTTCCATACGGGGGATTATTGCATTTTTAAATCTGATATCCAGTGTCTGGAATAAAACTCTCAGTGAAGGCATCTCTATAGTGTGTTTTAATGCTTCATAACCCATCTTTAAAATAGCGATAGCAAGGAAAAATATTGTAAATCTGGCGATAAACACTGATTTGCCGATTATTAGCTGTGTAAGTAATGAGATCCCGCATAATATTATTATTGCAACAGGAATAAGTGATATACTGTAAGGTGAGTCATATGAATAAAGGATTTTTCTAATCAGAAACCACTCCAGAATAAAAATAAATATAAACAGTGTACCAATAAATAATCCGAGATATTTTCCAAATCCGATGATACTTGGATAGAAATCACGGGTCATGGAGATAAATATATAATGTATGGATATACCTATTAATGCCGATATAAAAACAAACATTATAAGGAGAAAAGTATATTTTGTATAGAATAATTCGTAAAATTTTGAGCGGATAATATTCCTTTTTTTTTGTTGTTTTATAAAGCTCCCTGAATATTTATAGACAGGATTAACTATAAATTGTAATATAAGAACGGCGATAATGCTACCGGCACTTCCCAGAATGATAAGTTCAAGGTTCCATGAAATAAAAAGAAAAAGGATCAAACCATAACTGCCAAGCACCATACCACCTATTTGCGCCATTCTTACATATGGGAACAAACGCTGGTTTTGATTCTGGACGTATATCTCCCTTATTGAACGCCAGAAACTTAAAATTACCATAGTATTGAAAGGAAACATCAGCGTAAAAGGAAGCATGAGCGGGTAACCGAATGCGCTTAGCTGAACAAGGTCTTGATATTCAGTATAATAGAATAAAAATAAAGTGGCAATCCCGATAATGAAATAATTGATTAATGCAAAAAATCTGGACGGCATTCTGGTTGATAAAAATGTATAGAATAGCATTAATACAATGCCGAATATTCCTGAGACAATCAGAGCAAATGGGATCTGATCAGCCGGATATGTCTCCAGAAATATGGAATGAGTCCCTATGTCAAATGAAGCCAGAAATATACCGATGAAGACAGCCTGCAGTGAGGTCAGAATTAACATAAAAACCTCTCCATGCTTTATCCTCAGTAATCTTAATATATAACTGTACATATTAATTCTTTATTCGGAAGTCTGGTTTTTTAATTTATAATATTACGAATATAACGTGTTAATATACTATTTATTAAAAGAGGATAAAAATAAGAAATATATTATGATAATCATTATTTCTAATGTAAAGTATAAACCATTTCGTGGAGATAATCCGGTATATAATGTAATTTTTTTTGTAAGGTTCTAAACTTAGTGCAAATATTTATGTTACAATTAGTCAAACTGTTTAAATGCCACAAATATTATGTTCGGGGAAAATTTATGTACAGACCATAAATATCATAGTGGTTACTTTCCGGGTTTTAATGCCTGGTATCCCAGATGCCGGGCATAGCTGTCAAGTATTATCATCGCGGTAAACGCTTCAACAACCGGCCACACACGTGCAACTATTGTCGGGTCACGGCGTGTTACAGCAGCAAGTTCTTTATTTTTCAGGTCAACTTTATCTATTGTCAGCTGAGGTTTGGCTATTGTCGGAGTCGGTTTTACAGTTACCCGCGCCACAATATCCTGGCCTGTTGTCAATCCTCCGGTAATACCTCCTGCGTTGTTTGAAGTAAACACAACTTTACCGTCTTTTGTTCGCATGGCATCATTACATTGTGAGCCTGTAATTCTTGCTGCTTCTGTGCCGCGGCCTATTTCTACGGCTTTTATTGTTCCTATGCTCATTAATCTTCCCAGTTCACCATCCAGCTTGTTAAATACCGGTTCACCCACACCTGCAGGTACGCCGGTAACTATAACCTCAACAACGCCTCCCGAAGAATCACCTTCATTCATAATTCTGATAATCTCTTTATGCATTGCATCTGCAGCTTCAAGATCAGGACAGAACAATTTTGGGTTGATACCATATTCTTGCCTTATTTTTTCTTCATCAAAAACAGGCTTTGGTATATCAGGGATCCTGTTTTCAAGGTTAGCCAGTATAGCCGTCTTCTCCAGGAAACGCTGATCATGGTTGAATCTTCCTGAAGCAAATATGTACTGGTATATAGGATCATATTGCTTACGTACCTTGCGGTATGCCAGTGCTTTTTCCCTTATCACATTAACAGGAACATCACTCATCTTCACTCCGGCAGCTTCCTTAATAAAAGCAGTTACTTCAATGCCGTGGTCTTTGAGTATTCTTTTGGCAATACATCCTGCAGCGACAATGGTTGATGTATAACGGCCGCTGAAAATCCCCGCACCTATTGCATCATCCCATTCTCCATACTTCTGGTATGAGGCATAGGAAGCATGCCCGGGCCTTGGCGTCCTGTTAGTAACCTGGTATTGTTCAATATGCTCAAAATGCCTGTCAAGGTTTGGAATAAGTATTACTAAAGGGGTGCCATTGCTGTAACCTTTATTTGAAAATCCGGGCATTGTATCAGCAGCATTTATCCCACTGTAAATAACAGGAACATCAGGCTCTCTTCTTGGAGACGTTAATTCACCCTGGCCGGGTTTGCGGAGCATCAATTCAGTATAGATTTCTTCTTCAGTAAATAAATACCCGGGCGGAACACCCTGTATATTAATTGATAAGCCTTCCTGATAAGAACCTCCGGCTACTGTTGTTTTAAATAAAGTACCATATGAACATCCGATCATATCTTTTATTTTTAATTAGTATTATTTATTCGTTATTAATTCAATGTTTGCGCCAATATTCTTCATATCATCAATGAATGACGGATATGTAATATTAATTGATTCGGCAGTATCTACAATTGTCTCCCCTTCGGATGCCAGTCCGGCGACAGCCAAAGCCATGACCATGCGGTGGTCATCATATCCGTGCACCCTTGTTCCGAGCAGCTTGCTTTCGTGAATTACGAGTCCGTCTTTCAGTTCTTCTACATTGGCATTCATTTTCCTTAATTCTGTGGCCAGGGCACTTATCCTGTCACATTCTTTTAACCTGGCTTGTGCAACATTCACCAGGCTTGTTTTTCCTCTGGCAAAACATCCCACTACTGCCAGAGCAGGAAGAGCATCGGGTGTAGAGTTCATGTCTATTTCCGTGCCATGTAATTCACCTCCTTTAACAAAAACACCCTGATCGGTGCGGGTAATTTCTACTCCCATTTTTTCAAGTATTGAGAATACTTCTTTGTCGCCCTGGTGATCTGAAAAATCCAGGCCCCTGATAGCTATCTCTGAGCCGGTAATAGCTGCAGCACACAGAGGAAATGTAGCAGATGAAAAATCTGCAGGTATATCCTGTTTAAATGGTTTATATCTTTGACCGCCTGTTATTTTAAACCAGTTTAAGCCTTTATTTTCAAAATGTATCGACTGTTTTCGCAGCCAGCCAAGCGTTAATTCCACATAAGGCTTTTCATGCAGATTGTTAACATGAATTTCAGTATTGTTAATCGCAAGAGGGCAGGCAAGTAAAAGAGCCGTAAGAAACTGGGAGCTTATGCCGTCCACTTCTGTCTTTCCGCCCTTGATCGGACCTCTGATAGTGAACGGGCATTTACCGTTGGTTGAATTTACATCAGCACCAAGATTCCTTAAAGCTGAGAGCAACGGTTCCATGGGTCTTTTCCTTATTGAATCGTCACCATCGAAAGTTATGGGATGGGAAGCCAAAGCTGCCAAAGCAGTCAATATACGCAATGATGTACCTGAATTCCCAACATCAATCCTTTTGCATCCCGGGGATATAACTCCTTTATTGCCGGTAATAGTAAGATCGCCTTTTTTTTCAACTTTACCGCCGAATTTAACCATACTATTGATACATGAAGATGTATCAGCAGAGATTAACGGTTTTCCGAGAATTGATCTGCCTTCCGCCATACCCGCTATAGCCACTGCCCTTATGGTATGTGATTTGGATGCAGGGATTGAAATATCTCCTGCAAGTATTGATTTTGATGTTTTAATATCCAACTTAGTGTAAAATAATTTGACAGTACAAAACCACGGCGAAAATAATGAATCAATGGTTTTTATACAAATCATTTATTAGTTCACCTGATAAAAAACCACTGGCAATCTCACGCACTTCACCGGTCATTTTTATGCTCCAGTCATTGCCGATTTCAATTTTCAGTGCTCCTCCCTGCATTTTTATTGTTATTAATCTTTCAGCTAATCCCAGTTTTACTAATATGCATGCTACAGCGCAGGAAGAACTTCCCGAGGCAAGTGTATAACCCGCACCTCTTTCCCAGATTAATATTTCAGCAGTATCTTCAGAAATTACTTTTGCAAACTGCACATTAATCCTGTTTGGAAACAGACGATGATTTTCAATCAGAGGGCCATAAGTCTTTATCTCATTAATATCAAGCTTGTCTTTGATTATTATGCAATGGGGATTTCCAATAGATACACAATTGACTTTATATTCTTTATCACCGACAGTAATATTCTCGCTTATAAATTCCTTTTTGTCAGAATCGACAGGTATTTCACGGCTGCTGAAAATAGCTTTTCCCATATCCACCTTGATGGTTTTTGCTTTTCCCTTGTCCTCTTCCATGATTTCCGCTGTAATTATACCTCCCGGAGTGTCAACTGAGAACTTCCTGCTGCTAATGAACTTATAATCATAAAGGAATTTGCAGAAAATTCTTAATCCGTTGCCGCTTTTCTCCGCTTCTGATCCGTCCGGATTATATATTCTCAATCCAAAGTCCGCCTTATCTGAACTTACCTTAAGTAACACACCGTCAGTGCCAATGCCGAAATTAACATTACATAGCCTCCTGATGGCGGGGGCATTAAGCTTGAAATTGATATTCTCACTGTCCAGAACAATATACTCGTTTCCTAAACCATGTGATTTTACAAAGAAATTTTTTTCCATGTTGAGCTGGTAAAATAGATACTAAAGTTCTGCAAAATTAAACAAAGTTATCAACCAGGTCATCAAATGTCTCCTTTTTTCTGATAAGCCTGTCATTACCTTTTAAATAGATTTTACTGTTAATATCCGCGTGTACGTAATTCATTGACAGTTTTAAATTATTTTAAATTTGTTGAGTATATTTACCGCTGTTTTAAAAGGCAAAATATGGCGAAAATAAACGAAAATTATTTAAAATTACAAGCCGGGTACCTGTTCCCTGAGATTGAGAGGAGGATGCGCGAATACTCAAGTGCTAATCCGGAAAGAAATATAATTAAAATGGGGATAGGTGATGTTACCCTCCCGCTTGTTCCTTCTGTTATAAAAGCCTTTCATGAAGGTGTTGATGAGATGTCAAGGATTAAGACCTTCAGAGGTTACGGGCCATATGAGGGATATAAATTTCTCAGGGATGCTGTTGTAAAGAACGATTATAATAACAGGGGAATTGAGATTGAGGCTGATGAGGTTTTTATTTCAGATGGCTCAAAGAGCGACACAGGAAATATTCAGGAAATATTTGGAAGTGATAATTCTATTGCAATAACTGATCCTGTTTATCCTGTATATGTTGATACTTCAGTAATGGCCGGACGTACGGGAAAAGCACTGGCAAATGGATATTTCGAAGGAATTACTTATATGCCATGTACGGAAGTGAATAATTTTGTTCCTGGAATACCTGAGGACAAAACCGATCTGATATACCTGTGCTTTCCTAATAATCCCACCGGAGCAACTGCCTCAAAAAGTGATTTAAAAAAATGGGTTGACTATGCTGTTTCCAGCAAATCCATAATTCTTTACGATGCGGCATATGAGGCATATATCCAGGAAAATAATATACCTCATTCAATCTATGAAATTGAGGGGGCAAAGAAAGTAGCGATAGAATTCAGGAGTTTTTCAAAATCAGCTGGTTTTACAGGAACCAGGTGTGCATTTACTGTTATACCTAAAGAGCTGGTAGCGTATACTTCAAAAGGCGAAAGCTATCCCCTGCATAAGCTGTGGTACAGACGGCAGTCAACGAAATTTAACGGGGTGTCTTATCCTGTACAGAAAGCAGCTTATGCCTGCTATTCGGACGCAGGAAAAAGTGAAGTGAAAGAAGTGATTGAGTACTACATGACAAATACCAAAATAATTAGAGAACAACTGTCAAATTCAGGATTTAAAGTCTTTGGAGGTAAAAATGCTCCTTACGTGTGGGCAAAGACAAATGAAGATATTGATTCCTGGACACTTTTTGACAGGTTGCTGACTGAAGCAAATGTCGTGTGCACACCGGGTTCAGGCTTCGGCCCTTCAGGAGAGGGATTTATCAGGTTCTCCGCCTTTGCTTTAAGAGAAAATGTGATCGAAGCAATGAATAGAATAAAAAATATTCAGGGAGGATAATAAATGTATCGTTTATGAGAATTGGTTTTGATGCAAAACGGGCATTTTTAAATGTAAGCGGTCTTGGAAATTACAGCAGGAATATTCTCCGTGCATTAGCACTTTATTACTCCAATAACGAGTATTTTTTGTACACCCCTTCAAAAAATACCTCACTTTTTAATACTCACACAGGACAGTTTGTTGTTAATACGCCGGCAGGTATTGTAAACAATATTTTTAAAAGCTACTGGAGGAGTTTTTCACTGACCTCACAGTTAATAAGGGATAAGCTGGATATTTTTCACGGACTAAGCCATGAGCTTCCATATAATATTAACAAGACAGGAATTAAAACAGTTGTTACTATCCATGATTTGATTTTTTTAAGATACCCACGTTTATACAAGTTAGTTGACCGAAGGATATATCTTAAAAAATTCAAATATGCCTGTGAAATTGCCGATGTGATCATAGCTGTAAGTAAACAGACTGCAAGTGACATAAAGGAATTTTTTAATGTTGATGAATCCAGAATTAATGTGGTCTACCAGGGATGTAATCCTTTGTTCAAAAGGGAGGTTAATAATAAAGAAAAGGAGGAGATAAGAAAGAAATATGGATTTCCTGTAACATTCATTTTATTTGTTGTGTGTGTTGTATTAAGATTATCTGTGATTCAATGTGGTTGTTATTATATTTGGAGAGTTTAGTTTTATTTTAATTTTGTAATGGTAGTTATTTGAGTGTTTTTTTGGTTTCTTTGTTGTTTAAAACCTTTTTTGGGGGGGGGGGGGGG
>CAZFHF010000036.1:0-15995 GCA_964518655.1 uncultured Bacteroidales bacterium
GGAAACATTTACACCATAGTGCGAGTCGAATTCTTTTTCCCTGTCATATTGGGCGCTTAGATTTGCTGCTACCAGCATTATTATTATTAAAATAGTTATTGTTTTCATGGTCTGGGTTTTTTACAGGTTTTGATTAAGTTTACGTTATTAAGCGTAACTTGTTAATTATCAGCCTATGAGATTAATTATCAATAACAAATGATATCATTTATACATTATAAGTGACAGGGTAGACTTTAAGGAAGTGATGAATGCAGGTACAATAAATGACGCTGATCATCAGAAAAATCATTATTAACTGATTATCAGAGTAAAAACAGACTTACTGGATTGTATTTGACAAAGGTAAGATTTGCTTAATGCACTATAAAAAAAAGTGTTAGAGTCTAACAGTAGTATGTTAACAAATAGTAATAGAGGCAAAGGATTATTATTTTACCTTTTTTGCTATCTCCATCCCTCTTTTTATGGCCTTCTCATTTAATGGTATTAAATGGTGATGTCTTTCGGGAAGTGCTTTTTTTAATCCTTTAGCAACATTTTCGAGTTTCACCAGCGGTTTGATTTTTAAAAAGGCTCCCAGCACTATCATGTTAAATGTCCTGGATGACCCCATTTTATTTGCTTCAGTAGCAGCCTCAACCTGATAAATGTTTATATCTGTACGTTCCGGATGCCTTGTTATTCCGTTAGTATCATATATTAACAATCCTCCTTTTTTTACTGCTTTCTCAAATTTATCTAACGATTGCTGGTTAAGCAGTATAGCAGTATCGAACATATTCAAAATAGGAGAGCTGATTCTGTCATTACTTAGAATTACAGTAACATTTGCTGTACCACCTCTCATTTCAGGACCATAAGACGGCATCCAGCTGACTTCCAGATTTTCCATTATCCCGGCATAGGCTAAAATGCTTCCCATTGATAAAATACCCTGTCCGCCAAAACCTGCCATTATTATCTCTTCATTCATATTTTACTATTTCATTAATAATTTTTTTCAAATAAAAAGTATAATTTCAATCTGCATAACAGTCTGCATACAAACGGCAATAAATCATTTCATAACTATTTCCCCGTCTACCTTAATATCCCCCAGCGGATAGAAAGGGAACATATTTTCTTCCATCCATTTATTTGCTTCAACCGGGGTCATTTTCCATCCTGAATTACAGCTTGATACTATTTCAACAAAAGACACACCTTTATTGAGTTTCTGATTTTCAAATGCCATCCTTATAGCTTTCTTTGCTCTGCGCACATTTACAGGTGTATGAACTGCCTGTCTTGTTATGAAATATGTTCCGGGTAAATAAGCAATAAGTTCTGTCATTTTTATAGGATTTCCCATCAGCTTAACATTTCTACCATACGGAGTAGTAGAGGTTTTCATCCCAGGGATTGTTGTAGGCGCCATCTGTCCGCCGGTCATACCATATATGCCATTATTAATAAATATCATTGTAATATTTTCACCCCTGTTGCATGCATGAATAGTTTCTGATGTTCCTATTGCTGCCAGATCACCGTCTCCCTGGTAAGTAAAAACATATTTATCAGGCCAGCATCTTTTTATTCCTGTAGCAGTAGCCGGTGCTCTTCCATGAGGCACCTGCTGCATGTCAACATTCATAAATTCATATGCCAGCACAGAACAACCTACGGGTGCTATACCTATAGTATCTTCAACTATTCCCATCTCGTCAATAACTTCCATGATTATTCTGTGTGTTGTACCATGGCCGCATCCCGGACAATATGACAGAATATTATCGGTCATTAATCCTGTTTTCTTATAGACCAGGTTTTCCTCTTTAATAATATCTTTTACTTCCATTTTTATTTTCTAATAAATTTTTCTTCAAGCACATTAAGAATTTCAGCAGGAGAAGGTATCATTCCTCCGACCCTTCCATAAAATTCAACCGGCACCTTTTCACCTACGGCTAATCTGACATCCTCTACCATTTGACCAGCGCTCAACTCAACAGTTAAAAATCCTTTGACGTGATTTGCGTTTTTTCTAACCTCCGGAGCAGGAAATGGGAATAAGGTTATTGGCCTTAACAGGCCTGCTTTAATACCTTTTTCCCTGGCAAGTTTTACTGTTTTTTGGCATATTCTTGCACTGGAGCCATAAGCTACCATTATATAATCTGCATCATCGCACAGAATACTCTCAAATCTTATTTCATTTTTTATTATTTCCTGATACTTTTTCTGAATATGATGATTATGCTTTTCAAACCTTGCCGGGTCAAGATCTAATGAAGTATGAATATTACGTTCACGCAGTCCGGATCTGCCTGTGGTTACCCATGATTGATCAAATTCCGTATTTCTTGGCATCTGTTCAAATAGCTCAACCTTTTCCATCATCTGGCCGATTACGCCATCAGACAATATCATTGCGGGATTTCTGTATTTAAATGCCAGATCAAATGCAAGTAGCACAAAATCAGCCATTTCTTGTACAGATGCAGGAGCCAGAACAATAAGTTTATAGTCACCGTGCCCTCCTCCTTTAGTTGCCTGAAAATAATCTGCCTGCGACGGTTGTATTGTACCCAGGCCAGGTCCTCCCCTGACAACATTGACAATAAGGCAGGGTAATTCCGAGCCTGCCATATATGATATACCTTCCTGCATCAGGCTAATACCAGGACTTGATGATGAGGTCATTGCTTTCTTGCCTGTTCCTGCAGCACCATATACCATATTTATTGCCGCAATTTCACTCTCCGCCTGCAACAATACCATACCTGTACGTTTGTGCGGTTCCTGTGCAGCGAGGTATTCAATAACCTCCGACTGAGGTGTTATAGGGTATCCAAAATAGGCATCACACCCAGCTCTGATAGCTGCTTCTGCGATTGCCTCATTTCCTTTCATTAATTTTATTTCACCCATAATATTTAGTTTTCTTAAACTTCAACTTTTGTTCTATAAACAGTAATTACTGCATCAGGGCATACAATAGCACAATTTACACAACCTGTACACTTTTCAGGATAAGCCATATATGCATAATGATAACCTTTGCTGTTCACTTTAGTTTCCATTCTGATAACATCAGTGGGGCAAGATTCAATACATAGCTCACATCCCTTACACCGCTCAATATCGACTACAATTGCACCTTTTACTTTTCCCATTATTATATTTTTAAATTATTGTAAGTTGTTTTCAGCTTAATTAATATTAAGTTGTTAAAAAATTAACAAATCTATTATAAAAAAATACAAATATTTGACATTTTAACATAAATTATAAACATTTACTGACCATAGTACTCTTTAAATGCCTTAAGTCTTTGTTCTAAAACCGGTACCTGCTCAGGTTTGACCTGCGATATACAAACTCTTATTCCTTCTTTTAGTTCACTGCCGGTAATACCCAGTGCTACAGCGCTAACTCCGAAGTAGAGTAATTTTTCAACCAATTCATGACCTGAAAATCCGGGATATGATGCTGTAAAATAAAACCCGTCACCTATTGGTTCATCTATATCCTTATCATACAGAATTTTAAATCCATTTTCTACCAGTACTTTTTTTATAACTTTTGCCCTGTTACCATATTCCTTTATATCTTTCACAATATTATATTTACCATCGTTAGCCGCTTTCAATAAAGCTGTTATTCCCAACTGAGATGAATGCGGAGCTCCGGCTGATAATGAGTATAGTGCTCCGTACATCATGGCATAACCCAATTTATCGGAATTATAATATCTTCTTAAATCAGGGTATCTGCGATTAAAGACAGTATCAGAAATTGCCATTAATGCAATTCTCTGGCCGGCGTAACTGAATGTTTTTGAGGTTGAGATTAACAGAATATAGCTATTGGTATATCTGGCAACTGTGGGCTGGTATGGAGGTTCTCCAGGCCTGGAAATGTCCTTTCTGAAATCCATTCCAAAATAAGCCAAATCTTCAATCACAACAACATCATACTTTGTAGCCAGCTCCCCGATAATTGACAGTTCTTCTTCGGTTAAGCACATCCATGTTGGATTATTAGGATTTGAATATAGAAGGCTTGATATTTTATTGGTTTTAAAATATGATTCAAGTTTATCTTTTAGCTTTTTACCACGATATCTGTAAATATCAAAAGCTTCATAATTATGGCCAACAACTGAACATTGCTGCTTCTGGACAGGAAAACCGGGATCCAAAAATAGTGTGCCTTCCTTATTCCTGTTAGTTCTGTTTATGGTAATAAATACGGCAAAAGAACCCTGCATTGAGCCGCATGTAGGAATACAGCCTTCAGGCTTTAGGTCAATGTTAAGAAACAGTTTTAAGAATCTTGATGCTTCTTTTTTAAAGGCCGGCAGTCCTTCAATGTCAGGATATTGAGACGCAACACCTTTCCTAAGAGCTTCAATTTCTGCATTGGTTGCAATAGAATTAGGTTTCAAGCCCGGAATACCCATACCCATTCTTATAAACTTCTTACCAGATTCTGTTTCAATCTCATTTACCAGTTTTAATATTTCCCGTATTGAAGCATTATCCAGTTGTTCAATGCCACTTTCTTTAATCTTTTGCTGAATAATATTATATGGAATAAGGGTTTCTTTCATCTGATAATAAAAAGCATTTTAACATATGTCAAATCATCGCTCCAGTTTAATTCTTGCATCCACAACAGTAATATCATCCTGACTACCGATAAGGGGATTCAAATCAAGTTCTTTTATTTCAGTAGCAAAGCGCAGTAAAGATGACAACCGCACAATAATTTCAGCAAACTTATCTTCATTTATTCCTTGCTGACCTCTTGTTCCCTGAATAATCTTATAACTTTTCAAATTTCGAATCATAGAATATGCTTCATTAAATGTTAAGGGTGCCAAACCTGAAGAATAGTCACCAAGGTCCTCAACAAAAATACCTCCTAATCCGCATAATATAACATGCCCGAACTTCGGCTCATATTTTGCGCCAATAAATAATTCCATTCCCGACAACATTTGCTGAACAAGAACACCTTTTACATTTTCTATTTTCATCATTCTGTTAAACTCGGCAAGAAGATGAGTTTCCGATTTAATATTAAGGGTTACTCCGCCAATGTCCGATTTATGTATAGGTCCTATTGCTTTAAGAACCACTGGAAAACCAAAATCTTTAGCCAGTGAGACCAAAGTTTTCTTTGTTGTTGCTATTCCCTCTTTAACGGTAGAAATGCTGGCTGCTTCCAATAATTTTTGTATTATATCGGGTTCAAGAAATCCAGGCTCAGAGCTATCTATTATATTTCGTATCTCAGGTATATTAACTCCTTCGAGATAAATTTTTTCATCTGCAGGTTTAGGTGTGTTATATACTGTGGTTAATGCCCTGCCCAGCACAACCTCATCAGGAAAATTTATATGGCCTTTTGACAGAAAGTCCTCAACCTCGCTTTTTGCACTGCTTATTGACGGTAGTATAGGAAAAATAGGTTTTACAGATTTTTGCATTTTATCATGCAGTGTATTATAAATATCAAACACCTGGCTAAGTCCTGTACTTCCGAAAATAACTATCATTCCATCAATATAATCCAGTTTCTTGTCGCAGTATTCTATTACTTCTCCCAGCTGATCAGCCGTTCCTGTAGCAATCAAATCAATAGGATTTGATGCCGAAGCAAGAGGATCAAGTTTTGACCTTAACTCTTCATTATCTTTCCCCCCAATATGGGGTATATATAATCCCCCGTCAGACAAAGCATCAGTAAGCATAACTGCCGGACCTCCTGCATGAGTAATTATGGCAAGGTTCTTACCTTTAAGTTCTTTATGCATAAGTATTGAGGCAACTGTAGTAAGTTCAGCCCTGCCAAAGCATCTGACTATACCTGCTTTTCTGAATAATGCTTCAACAGCAGAATCTGATCCTGCCAATGAACCCGTATGCGACAAGGCTGCTATTCTTCCTTCTTCCGTACTACCCGATTTTATAGCAGCTATTTTACATCCCTTCCTGATTAATGATGAAGCATGTTTTAATAATTTATCAGGATCTTTTATCTGCTCAATATAAAGCATTTTGATTTTTGGGCTCTTCTTTTTATCATATGTTTTATCCCAATGCTCAAGTACATCCTCTACCCCTACCTGTGCACTATTGCCTACCGAATATACACTGGAAAATGTCAGACCCTGAGGTAATGCAGTCTCAATTATAAATATTGCAACTCCACCTGATTGAGACACAAAGTCACAGCCTTTTGCATCCAGCTTCGGTATAGGAGAAGTAAATACTCCCTGGTAGTTCGGAGTAATAACACCAACACAATTTGGGCCTATAAGGCAGGCATTGGCATTATTAACTATCTCCACAAGCTCCTTTTCCAGTTTCGTGCCTTCTTCACCCTCCTCGCTAAAACCTGCCGAAATTATTACAAATGCCTTTGTTTTTTTAAATTTTATTAAATACTGAACAATCTCCTTGCAGTATTTTGCTGACACAGCGATTAATGCCAAATCAGTTTCTGGCAAGTCTTTAAGCTCTTTATAACTCTTAACTCCCTGTACTTCTTCTTCCCTTTGATTTACTACATACAGTTTTCCTTTGAAATTTCCATTAATTACGTTTTCCAGTAGCTTACCACCTGGCTTATGTTTATTGTTAGAACCACCAACAACTACAATACTTGACGGATTAAGGAGCTGATCGTTAAGCATAATGCAATTATTTTGATTATACTCAAATTTATGAAAACTATGGATTAGAATTAATAACATATGTCATATAATTATCCTTTCTGTTTATTTAATCCGTAAATTGAAAATTCCCAGTACAAAATAATATTATTAGTAATTAACTAACCAAATATTAGGTACTTATAAAATTGAATTGGGATAAAATGATAATATAAGGGATAAAATACTGTTTACAGGGGTGAAAATAATCTTTATATTTAAAGCTTTTATAATTTTTAAAATTGTTATTTTAGCTGAACCCTGATAATACTGGAAGTAGTTATTTATTAAATCCTTTATCAACATAAGCAATGCTAATCTGGGAAAATACCATACCTGACTATCTGATAAAAAAGCAGAATATTGTAAAAACCATATTGTATACTGCGGCTTTTGCCCTTGCATTCATAAATATTTATGCACCCTTTGGAGTCAATACATGGTATTATGTTACAAAAGCGCAGCTATTTTTTTATTCCAGCCTGATAATTCTGGCAGGAGTACTTGTTATAGTGATCAGCAGGATAATAATGTACCAATACAGTAAACTCAGAAAAATAACCTACTTACAGTATGTCCTGTGGGTATTGGCTGAAATTCTAAGTATGGCTGCTTTTTATGCAGCATATGCAAAATTTGTATTGTATAACGATCGCTACTTTGTTGAAATTCTTAAAGTATCAATAAAAAACACTTCTCTTGTTTTATTGCTTCCTTATTCTATTTTATGGTTATACTTTTCCTGGCGCACTAAATCCATACAGTTAGAAGAGCTTTCATATAAAGATAATCTGCATAATATTGGAAAAAAAATGATCCCCTTTAGTGATGAGAAGGGGACCTTACGATTCTCTGTGTTACTGGAAGACCTTTTATATCTCGAAGCCACTGATAATTATGTTACTATATTTTATACTGATAATAACAAAATTTCAAAGTATCTTATCCGCAATACCTTAAAAAACCTTGAACAGAATCTTCACCACAGGAATATCATGAGATGTCACAGGTCATATATGGTGAATTTTGAGAAAGTAAAAATAATGCGTAAAGAAAAAAGCGGACTTTATCTGGAGTTGGACATTGATCCCAAAATAAGTATGCCTGTATCAAAAACTTACGTAGGCAGTATTATAGAAGCTTTCTCACAATATACTACCTGATAGTCTTTTATTAGTAATAAGGGAATGTTGTACTTACTATAGAAATATGTTGCGGTTTCTCTATCCGATAATCTCAGACCTTAAATTGCCTATATATTTATTAAGTGCTTTAATTTCCAGGAGAATATTATCTATAAGCTCTTTTTCCTGCACTGATTCATCGTCTGTACTCAAATTTACCTTTGCATCCAATATTTTAAAAGGTTCTCTTAATTTTTCAAGCCTTACTAAATAGCCTGCAATAATCTCATCACCGTTATGTCCTTTCAGCATCTCAATAAGATTTTCCAATGAATATTTTTGTTCTGCAATTCTCTCAAATATATCAATATCCCGGCTATCCTTAGCTATATCCATAGCTATATACATTGCTTCCGTCCATCCTCCAAGAATAATCTCTGCTGCTGCATTATAACGTTCATTCTCTTTTAAATAATTATCAGTTGCAGCGTATACCTCGTTGGCAATTTTAATTAATGAGTCTTTATTATTTATGTTTCTGTCAAATCTTTCAGCAGTAGATAAAAAGTAATCACTAGGTATACCTAATTCTTCAGATAATTTCTGCATAGCATGAAAATATTTGCTGGTAAACTCTATTTGTTCAAAAATCCTTGCATAACTTAAATCAACTGCATAAATTCCAAGATTCAATGCTTTTTTCGAGCTTGTTAAGTATTCGGGAATTCTTGAAGTGGAATTAAGTAAATCAGGATTAAAAACTGCTCCTATAGACTCAAATAAGGAAGACATCTCAACCGATAAATACATATTGTAAAAAATAGGTAAGCCTTCACCAATTGTATCAAAACTGCTAATTACATTCCTGTTTTCATCCAGATTAATATCGTTTAAATCAATTGTGTCAGATTCTGTATCAGTGCCTGATTTACAGCCAAACATAACAAACAGGAACAAACTTACCGGTAAAAGAATGAAAAATCTATGTTTCATAATAAATGTTTTATATATGCTAATCTATCAAAAATACGAAGCTCTAAAACTATTAATAATTTTAAAAATATGCAATTGATAATCCAAATTGCAGATATAAAATATTTATTGCTCAAAATATTAAATAAAAGCTATTAGTGAAGATATTTATTTATCAGAGATATCAACTGGTCGGGAATTATAGGTTTGGAGATATAATCATCAAAGCCGGAAGTAAGGTATTTCTCCCTGTCTTCTGCCATAGCATATGCCGTTTGTGCAATAATTATCAGGTCTTTATTCAAACTCCTGATTTCATCAGCCGCTTGCTGTCCATCCATTACAGGAAGCTGGATATCCATGAGAACAATATCGATATCAGGATTATCCCGGCATATTTGAATGGCTGATCTGCCGTCTTGTGCAAAAAGCAAATTTGCTTTTTTGTTTTTTAATACTTCATTAAAAAACTCATTGCTAACCTCATCATCTTCAACGATCAGGATAGTTTTATTTTTCCAGGAGTTCAATTCCATGTATAATAATAGTTAGATTGCACATTAAGGTAAAGGTATGAAAAGTTTTTTAATTCCTTTTTTATGTATTCTTTCATATAACTGTTGTAAATAAAGGATCATCAGTTTGCATTCCTTAAAAATACCTCATTTTTTAATATAAATTCCTTTAAATAATCATAAGCCCTGGAAAGGTTATGCTTTGCTTTATCAGTCATCTCTTCAAGAAAATCCCATTTATAACCTTTAACATGAAGAAGGTATATATCAGGGGTTTTGTTATAAATAATATTACATAAATAACATATATACGAGGGTGATACTGCATGAGTAGTATATTCAGCTTCTGCTGACGGTTTAATCCGGGTAAAAATGAAATCATTTATTTCTTCTTTTGAAGCGTCAACAAATACTACCAGGTCTTTATCTGCAATTTCAGCAGCGTCTTCAATATTAAGTTGATAATTGCATTCTACTTTTATTGAATTCAGATTTTCCTCTTTAATCCATTTCTCGAATCTTTCAGATAAGGAAACACCCAGACCGTCGTCTTGTCTGCCGGGATTCCCGTATCCATAGATGAGTATATTTGGTTTGTTATTCAACTAAAAGCTCGATTTAATATCAATAAGTACATTGTCCCGGTCATATAATGCTATTTCGAGGGGCATTTGTCCTAATGCGTGAGTTGCACAGCTCAGACATGGGTCGTAAGCCCTTATTGCAACTTCAACGGCATTTAGCATACCTTCAGTTATATGCGCCTGGCCGGTTAATATTTTATTAGCGACCTGATTCACTGCTTCGTTCATAGGCTGGTTATTATTGGTTGTTGACACTATCAGGTTAGCCATCACCAGCTGGTCATTCTCATTTATCCTGTAATGATGAAATAGTGTTCCTCTTGGCGCCTCTAACAGCCCAACCCCTTCCAGTTGTTTAGTTCCTTTAACAGTTAACTCACCTTTCATAATGTCAGGATCATTCAACAATAGTTTTATTTTTTCAGCAGAATGCAGTATTTCGATTAACCTTGCCCAGTGCATGTGCATTGACATATTATTAGGTTTTCCTTTTGTATATTCTTTAAATCTGGTGAATTCTTCCTGTGCAAGTGGGGTGTCAATAAATTCTGCTGTATTCATACGTGCAAGCGGTCCTACAGTATACCATCCTTTCTTTTTTCCTAATTCTTTGAGATATGGAAATTTCATATATGACCATGATCTCACTTCCTCGTCAATATATTTATCATATTCCTGATAATCCACGTCATGCAGGATTTTTTTACCTTCAGAATCAACTGCCCGGAGCACGCCATGATATAAATCCATTGCTCCGTCTTTTCTTACAAGGCTCAGATGGCTTGAAGGAAATACAGCGAAGTTATCTATCAAATCCTTATTCTTTTTATGATAGTCATGGAAAAATTCAAGTGCTTGTTGTGACCATGATATCATTTTATTAACATTCACAGGATCCATGCCATTTAAAAGATGTTCTTTATCTTCGGGTGACATATGCTTATTGATACCTCCGGGAATTGCTCCCGTACCATGAATTTTTTTTCCGGCTGTTGCCTTAATTACCTCCTGTCCGTACTTTCTCATTAATACTCCCTGCACAGCCAGTTCTTTATTTTCAAGTGCAACTCCAATAATATTCCTTTTTAATGGATCACCATCCACGCCAAAAAGCAAGTCCGGAGATGCAAGATGAAAAAAGTGTAATGAATGTGACTGAAAAATCTGTCCATAGTGCATCAGTCTTCGCATTTTTTCTCCTGTTGGAGTAAGACCATCACCTGTGCCAGCACCAACAATGACATCCATAGCTTTTGCAGCTGCGAGATGATGGCTTACAGGGCATATTCCGCAAAGTCTCTGTACCAAAACAGGAGCTTCCCAGTATGGTCTGCCCTGAACAAATCTTTCAAAACCTCTGAATTCAACTATATGTAACCTGGTTTGTTCAACATTACCTTCATTATCAAGGTGAATAGTCACTTTACCATGACCTTCCACCCTGGTAACCGGTTCAATCGTTAGTTTCTGTCCCATTGTTCTTTAATCTTTAATCAAATTTAATAACCTCATAGGGCAATTTCATCTCATCACCCTTTACTAATGCAATTAGTGCTTCCCATATCAGGTCTGCGCTTGGAGGACAACCCGGGAGAAAATAATCAATTTTTACAATTTCGTGACATGGATAAACCTTATCCAGCATTATAGGTATTTCCGGATCATTTGGTATTATTTTATCATCATTGCTTACAACTGTCGGGCAGTTAATATAAGCCTCTTCCAGGCATTCTTTAATAGGAATGCCATTTCGCAGTGCCGGCAAGCCACCCATTATTGCACATTCCCCGACAGATACTAAAATCTTGCAGTTTTCCCGAAAATCTCTCAGTACGTGAACGTTTTCACTATTGCTGCATCCTCCTTCGATAAGGCCAATATCACAAATTTTTGTAAATTTCTTTATATCATTTATAGGAGATTTATTAAATTCTACCAGCTCGATAAGCTCCAGAATCCTGTCGTCAATATCGAGAATTGACATATGACAGCCGAAGCATCCGGCTAGTGATGTTGTTGCTACGATCGGTTTACTCATTATACTTTAAGATAAATGTTTTATACATTATTGTTATCAATCTCACTTCCAATAGGTTTTTTATCAAATCTGCGTTCACCAATGGGAACAACAAATCCTTTTTCCTTTACGAGGATTGAACCTACGGGGCAGACTTGCATAGCTTTCTGTGCCAATTCATCTGTGAGTTTATGGCCCAATCTTTTATCCACAATAACTTCTGATTTATTGCCACGTTGCTTAAAAGCAAAAATACTTCTTCCCTGATCATCCTTGATGATACGTATACATCTTTTACAAAGTATACATCTGTTCTGTTCCTTAATTATTTTTGGATAAGAGGCATCTACTTTTCTAACAGGAAACTGATAAGGAAACCTGGGGGCCATTATTTTATAACGGTATGCCAAGGCTTGCAGTTCGCAGTTTCCACTTTTTTCACATGAAGGACAAAAATGGTTGCCCTCAACAAACAGCAATTCAATGATTGATTTTCTGAGCTCATTTATATCCTCCATATTATTCTCTATGTTCATACCATTGGCTACAAATGTTGTACAAGCTGTCATAAGCCTTCCGTTAACCCTCACTGTACAAATTCTGCAACCACCCCTGGGTTTTACGCCAGGATAATTACATAATGTTGGAATATATATTCCATTTTCTCTTGCCACATCTATAATATACTGCCCTTTAACCGCTGTTAATTCTACTCCGTCTATTAATATTTTAAATGTTTTATTCATATCCAGTGTTTTTATATATTTGGGGTTCTGTTTGTAACTTCACATGCTTCTTTAATAGCATGATTCAAATCAAATCCACTATCAAAGTCTTTATTCTTTTGTACTCTTGCTTCGTATAAATTTCTAAAGCTTTTTATACTTGATAAAACAGGGTTTGCGGCAGTCTGACCTAATCCGCAACGACTGGCTCTCAATATTTTACCCCATTCAACCATGTCATCGATATCCTGAATGACTCCTCTGCCATTAATTATCTTCCTGAGCTTATTTCTAAGCAATACAGGTACAATTCTGCAGGTGGAACAAATACCACAGGATTCTTCAATAAAAAACTCCATGCTGTTCAGTACAACATCAGATAATAAATCCCTGCTGTTCCCAATAATTACAAATGAGCCGCCTGTTGTCAGGTCTTCATAACCCAGTTTCCTGTGAAACTCATTTGAATTGATTAATGCACCTGAAGGACCTCCGATGTGAATTGCCTGAATGTCTGTTGCACCTGCCATATCCAGTATGTCGTTTAATGTAACGCCCCATTCCACTTCATATATACCAGGGAAACGGCAATCGCCTGATATGCTTAGGACTTTTGTTCCGGTCGACTCATTAGTTCCAAGCTCCCTGTACCATTTACTGCCTTTTATAATAATCTTAACAACACTGCAAAGAGTCTCAACATTATTTACTATTGTAGGCATTCCAAAATATCCTATCTCCACAGGAAATGGAGGCACATCTCTTGGCTCTCCCCTTTTTCCCTCAATAGATTCAATTAATGCTGACTCCTGACCGCAAATATATGCACCTGCTCCAAACTGAATCCTGATGTCAAAATTAAAACCTTTCCTGCCGCAAATACCCTTACCTAAATAATTTTCTTTCCTGAGATTCGCAAGTACATCTTCAAGATAAGCCTGTAAATATTTATATTCATAGCGTATATATATAATTCCTTCAACTGCACCAACTGCATATCCTGCGATAGCCATCCCTTCAAAAAGCAGCCTGGGAAATTCCGTTAATATTACCCTGTCCTTGAAAGTTCCCGGCTCACCTTCATCAGCATTGCAGAAAATATATTTTTTTTCTCCGGATGAATTTTTGCAAAATTGCCACTTTAAACCAGTTGGGAATCCTGCCCCGCCTCTTCCCCTCAGATTGGAGTTCTTAATCTCCTCAATTACCCCGTCAGCATCCATCTTAACTGCCTTGCTTAATGCTTCGCCTGTTTTATAACTGTTATCCAGTAAAGGTCCTTTTTTCATAATGTTATTTCTAATAACAGCACTGATCAACTCAGAGCTGTTCATCCCATCCCCAAAACTGGCTGAAAACATGTCTTCAATATTTTTTCCTTCCCTGATGTCTTTAATTAATTCCTTAACCCTGAAAGGAGTAAGCTTGGTGAAAATACGATTATTTATTATTGCTGCCGGTTCCTGATCACTCATGCCTATACAGGATGTACTAAATAATCCAATTAAACCATCAGGCGTAACTTCTCCGAACCTTATCCCCGCTTCCTTCTCAAAAGCAGCTGCTACCTGAGCTCTGCCCATCATGTTAGCTACTGCACTATCGTTAAGATATATTGAAAACTTTCCCGTTGGTTCCAACGATAAGAAATGATAAAAAGTAACTGTTTGTATTACATCAGCTTCTGATATTCCTAGTTCATCTGCAATTACAGCTGTATATTTTTTATCAATATAGCCGAATTCCGATTGGATATCCAGTAAAATATCCATCAACCTGTTTATGTTCTTATTATATTTCTCAATAATTCTTACTATTGCACTTTTCATATAAATCTGTTTTTTGTATTTTACTGATTATATAGTTTTTACAAAATACCTTAGTTGTTAATTAATTCACAACTAAATTAAATCAATAATAATTTTTATACAAACCTTTTATATATTTAGAATGAATTTAATTATTTATAATAAAAGTTAATTAAGTCCGGGGAGAATCACAAATTTTTAACAATTTCCAGCATTGAATTAATAACAAGACACTGATGACATAATAAATAAATTAAGGGGAGCATGTTAGTGTTGAAGTAAATTTAAAAATCGCCCTCCCTTGCCCCGTAATTATATTCGTTATAAAAATTTGATAAGGTGTTATATATATCGTCAAAGGAAACATAATGCTTATCACACCCCACGCGTGAACAAACATGTACTTTCCCTCCCTTTTCAAGGTCAAAATCAATTATAGGTGCTTCACAGTCATCACATATATCTGTACCGGTCAACTCCTTTTTACAGTTAGGGCAAAAGAGTCTTGCAATTTCGCCTTTTACCAATTCTATAGTGCTATGCTTTTCATAACATCCATAAGTTGAACATAAATTTAAAACACCTTTTTTATCGCCTGATTCAACATGGACTTTAATACTTGGTTTGGCATTAAGATACCGGGTATAATCCATAAAGGATTTTTTACAATGTGAGCATTTAACTTTAAGAGAGATTAAGTCCTTACCCATAGTTTTATCCTTTTAAATTAAAACTTTACAAAGTAATAAGTAATTATTAAGAAATTTACAATAATAGTCAGCTTTTTGCAAGTTTTATTTTTTTTATTTTAGCGATAATCAATTAATTTTATAAGCTTATGTTTAAATATATTAATAATATAGTTATTTATTTTTTGTTATTTATAATTCATAGTTCATGCGACCAGTTTCAGGATTGTATTATTTGATTGATGCTCTGAATTATATTATCCGCAGACTCTTTAACTTCCTTAGTGATATTCTCTCCGAAAGAGACAGAAGCCGGCTGGATTCCAAGCACGAGGACTTCCATCTTAAAAAATTCAGCTACTCTTTTCAATGATATGTTATGAGTATTTGTAGTAAAATCCACTATTTTATCTATGGGAAGTAAATCTGAATATCCTGGTTCTTTGTTAAAATTAACACAATCCACTAAAATTAGTATATCAGGATTTAAATCATTGATTTTTTTTATATAATTCTCGATACTTACCTCGACAATCAGAGTATAAATATTTTCATCAGGGATTATTCCCTTACAGATGTATACACCTGCACCGTCATCACTTCTTAGTACATTACCAATACCGGCAAACAGTATAATTTTATTTTTCTGATTTAATAGAAAAGACAGTGATTCAATCAATTTATGCTTAATTTAATTCTATTACAGTTTCCCGGGACCAATATAAATACCTCGCAGAATACTGTTATCATGTGCTAATCAGAACCGGATTTTTCAGCGTTCCATGTTCCTTCCTCATCAAAATCTGTAAGTTTATAACACCCGATTAATGAGTTTTCAGATTCAGCAACGCCATA
>CAZFHF010000037.1:0-14616 GCA_964518655.1 uncultured Bacteroidales bacterium
TGGCAGTCGCACACGGGAAATGCGCCTCCCAGCTTTATCAGATCCAGGGCTTCCTGAAACTTCTTGTGCTTTGGACCGAAAAGAACCGGCAGCCCGAATACAGCAGCTTCAAGGACATTATGTATGCCGACACCAAAGCCCCCTCCAATATATGCAATATCAGCATATTTGTACAGCGATGACAGCATGCCAATATTATCAATAATCAGAACCTGGTATTTGCTGATATCATCAATGCTGGCAGATGAATATTTTATTACAGGCTTGTTAATGCTTTTCTCCAGGCGCTGGATATTTGCC
Organism: uncultured Bacteroidales bacterium; assembly: GCA_964518655.1. GTDB lineage: Bacteria > Bacteroidota > Bacteroidia > Bacteroidales > UBA10428. Next base: position 301 of record CAZFHF010000037.1, read on the forward strand.
GGGCTGATAACATGGGGCGCGATTATATATTTAATCTTATGGTCAGTGCCATTGATGAATCTGGCAAGCAACTCCTCATCTTTATGCCAGGTGCTCCCGCCGATAATTACTATATCTCCCTGCCTGAATTCTTCAGCCAACCCGATCTTTTTTGACTGCCTGGCTATTTCAGCCACCCTGTCGAATCTCGTATCACCTGAAACGGTTACATCATATAGACCAGCATATTCCAGCAGTTGCTCCGATATCCTGTTCTGCACAAAAATATGGGTGAATATGCATAATATCCTGCGGAACCACTTGCCGTACCATCTGAAGAATATCTGATCCTGCCTGAAATTTGCAGATATAAGGTATGCAGGAATGTTTTGCCTGTTTAACCGGTGCAGGTAATGATACCAGAATTCATACTTGATAAAAAATGCCTTTGAAGGATTTACAAGTTTTATGAATCTTGAAGCATTCTTTTTTGTGTCAATTGGCAGATAGAATATATAATCAGCCTTATCATAGTTTTTTCTGATCTCATAACCTGAGGGTGAAAAGAAAGTAAGAAAGATCTTTATTGAATCTTCGTGCTTCTTCACAGCCTCAATCACCGGACGTCCCTGTTCAAATTCTCCAAGCGATGCTGCATGGAACCAGTATATTTTATCAGACGGGGAAACCTGTTTTTCAATGAGATCAAAAATATTTTTTCTTCCCCTGATCCACAAACGCGCTTTTTTGCTGAATAACGATGCTGCTAATATGCAACAGTAGTATGCCTTTATTCCAAGAGAATATAAAAATGTCATTTGATAAGGATTTGCTACAAATTTAGATTATTGAAATGAAACGGCAACTGTAAACTGCCAACTAAAATCTGTTACTGTAATATTTTTTACCATGTTAGTTGAACAATTATCATTTCAATATGTTATTATTCATAATGATTCTAAATAATAAATAAATTTAATGATTATGGCTTTTGAATTACCAAAATTAGATTATAATTATAATGCGTTAGAGCCTTATATCGATGCCCAAACGATGGAGATTCACCATACAAAACATCACGCGGCATACACGAGCAAACTTAACGACGCAATAAAAAATACCGGGCTGGAGGATAAATCACTTGAAGATATCTTCAGGAATATATCCAAATATTCTGCAGCAGTAAGGAATAACGGGGGTGGTTATTACAATCACAGCTTATTCTGGAAAGTGCTTTCACCTAAAGGAGGAGGCTTGCCAAAAGGGGAACTGCTGGAAGCAATAAACAAAACATTCGGTTCATTTGAAAATTTTAAGACTGAGTTTTCCAATGCAGCTGCAGGTGTTTTTGGGTCAGGCTGGGCATGGTTAATTAAGAGTGACGGTGATCTGAAGATAACATCAACACCAAACCAGAATAATCCGTTAATGGATGTAGCACGAATTAAAGGTGTTCCAATACTGGGACTTGATGTCTGGGAGCATGCTTATTATCTGAAATACCAGAACAGAAGGCCGGAATATATTTCTGCGTTCTGGAATATTATAAACTGGGATGAAGTAGCGGGCAAATATTTATCATAGGTTTTGATTAGGGTTACTGTTTAATTAGTGTTTAGGAAAACCCGGCTCAGACCGGGTTTTTTATTTCAGGCAGGGAGGCGCAAGCCTGTTATTGTTCCGGGAAAATTATTTAACCGGATAGCTTTAATATAAGGCGGGAAATTTGTATATTTGTATGACAATCAATTATATAAAATAATAAAAGTTATGGAAATCAAATTACCTGAATTACCCTACACACTGGATGCATTATCTCCGCATATCAGCAGGAACACTCTTGAGTATCATTACGGCAAGCATCACCAGGCATATGTAAATAATTTAAATAACCTGGTAAAAGGTACAAAGTTTGAGAATGCAAGCATTGAACAAATAATAAAGGAGGCAGAAGGTCCCGTATTCAATAACGGGGCGCAGGTCTGGAACCATACTTTTTATTTCCTGGCATTTAATCCGAAGGGATCGGGCGGGCCCAACAAGCAATTATCCGGGGCAATTAATAAGTCATTCGGTTCTTTTAACGGGTTCATGGAAAAATTTTCCACCGCTGCAGCAACTTTATTTGGCTCAGGCTGGGCATGGCTTGTAAGAAAAGATGACGGTTCACTGGAGATAATAAAGGAGAGTAATGCTGGTAACCCTTTGAGAAACGGGCTTACACCTGTATTAACATGCGATGTCTGGGAACATGCCTATTACCTGGATTATCAAAACCGAAGGCCTGATTATATTAAAGCTTTCTGGGATATTCTTGACTGGGATGTTATATCTGCAAGGTATTAAGCCGGTCAGATCAATCCAAGCTTTTTTATCTTTATGATATCTTCAGGTGTGTCAATGCCTAAACTGTCATATTCTGTAATTTCTGCCTTTATTTTATAACCGTTTTCGATCCACCTGAGTTGTTCCAGTGATTCGGCAATTTCAAGGAGTGAAGGCGGTAATTCTGCAACTGACAGCAATGTTTCCTTTTTATAGGCATATAGTCCGATATGTATGTAGAACTGGTGCAGTGTGATCCATCTGTTTTCAGTGTAGCCCCTGACATATGGTATTGGTGAACGGCTGAAATATATTGCTTCATTATTTTTGTTGATTATTACCTTTGTTTTATTAACATCGAAGATATCATCATCCTGTTCTGCAGGTTTGATAAGTGTAGCAATCATTGTCGCGGGATCATCAAAACATGCTTTCAGTTTGTCCAGCTGTTCAGTTCTGATGAAGGGTTCATCCCCCTGAATATTTATTACTTTGTCATATTGAGAGCCTGTTTCTTCCTGAATCTTTAATACAGCTTCAGCACACCTGTCAGTTCCGCTTTTATGGCTTTCCGAGGTCATTATCACGTTGCCCCCGAAGTTTTTTACTGCTGAAAAAATTCTTTCATCATCCGTGGCAACAAAAATATCACTAACTGCTGTTGCTGCCTGTTCATAAACCCTTTGAATCATCGGTTTCCCGCCAATATCAGCAAGGGGCTTACCGGGGAATCTTTTGGAGGAGTAGCGTGCGGGAATGATACCTAAGAAATCAACTTGCATAAAGTTTTTAAGTTTAAATAACACTTGCAAATTAGTAAATAACTTTTAATATTGAAATTTTGACATATATTATTTAATAATAATTTTGATATTTAAGTAGTTTAAAATTAAGAGATTTACTAAGGAGTAACGCTTCTTTCAGAAAAATTATTTTTCAATAGTACGTCAATTTTGCAGATTATGGAGATTCAAAAAATAAAACAACGTTTTGGCATAATTGGAAGTTCAATAAACCTTAACAGGGCTATTGATATTGCCGTGCAGGTTGCTCCGACAGACTTATCCGTATTAATAAGTGGTGAGAGCGGTGTGGGCAAGGAAGTATTTCCCCAGATTATTCACCAGTACAGTTCACGTAAACATGGCGCGTACATAGCTGTAAACTGCGGTGCTATTCCTGAGGGTACTATAGATTCAGAATTATTCGGACATGAGAGGGGTTCCTTTACAGGCGCGGTTGACAGCAGAAAAGGATATTTTGAGGTTGCAAATGGGGGTACAATTTTTCTTGATGAGGTAGCTGAGCTTCCTTTGTCAACGCAGGTAAGACTGCTGCGTGTTCTTGAAACAGGTGAGTTCTTAAAGGTTGGTTCTTCAAAAGTTATCAAGACAAATGTGAGGGTTATTGCTGCAACAAATATAGATATCCTTATGGCCATTCATCAGGGTAAGTTCCGGGAGGATTTATACTACAGGTTAAATACTGTTCCCATAGAAATTCCTCCTTTGCGGGTAAGAAAGGAAGATGTTCGGCTGTTATTCAGAAAATTTGCATCAGATTTTGCTGAAAGAAACCGTATGCCTGCAGTTTCGCTCACTGAAGATGCTCAGGAAATACTGCAAAATTACAGGTGGCCCGGAAATATAAGACAGCTAAAGAATATAACAGAGCAGATTTCCGTTATTGAAGAAAACCGTGAAATAGACGGTGAGATTCTGCGCAAGTATCTTCCTGATTATTACGAATCAAAACTTCCGGCAGTATATGATGCCGTAGATCAGAAGACCTTTGCATCTGAAAGGGAGATTCTCTATAATATATTGTTTGATATGAAGAATGATGTTAATGACTTGAAGAAGCTTGTTTATGAAATAATGCAAAAGGGAGAGACTGATGTTGAGATTCAGCAGAATAATGCCCGGATTATTAAGAAGCTTTATAAAAGCGTGGAACCCGTGGTTCAGGAGGATAAGTCAGACAAGAAATTCGAAGTAAACCGTATGCAGGATGAAAGCATTCAGGATACGGAAGAAATAATTGAAGAATCACTGTCAATTGAAGATAAAGAGAAGGAATTAATTATTAAAGCATTGAACAAGCATAACGGTAAGAGAAGGCATGCAGCGGAAGAGCTTGGCATTTCAGAACGGACACTTTACAGAAAGATTAAAGAGTATGAGATTCAATAATATGTTAAAAGTTAAATATAAAAAGACACGCAGGGCATTAAGGATATTACCTGTTGCGATAATTATTGTAATGGCATATAGTTCGTGTACATTAAGGTTAGGCTCATTATCATTCGGATATTCAACAAAAGGAGCATCCACTACAGGATTAAAAACGGTGTCAGTTCAATATATCGAAAACAGGGTCATTGAAAATAACGGAGGTATTGTTCAGCCTACATTCAGCCAGGAATTTACAGATGCATTAAAGGATTATATTCAGTCCAACACAAATCTTATAATTATAAATGGTGTTGGAGATGCTGATTTTGAAGGCGAGGTTATAACTTATGATCTGAAGCCCACATCAATAACAGCCGGTGATATTGCAGCACAGAACAAGTTTACCATTTCTGTTAAAATCAGGTACACAAATAATGTTAATTCAGATATGGATTTTGAATCCAACTTTTCACGCTATGAGAACTATGAAAGCAGCTTGTCATTCGAGGATGCTCAGGATGAATACACAAAAGAGATAATGGATTTACTGATCGAGGACATATTTAACAAGGCATTTGTTAACTGGTAGAATTAAAAGGAATTTAATTATTCAATGGATTAATGGAAAAGCATAGATTAATAGAATATATAAAAAACCCTGAACATCTTGATGAAAAGACTATCAGCCTGATCAGTAATATTACGGATGAATACCCGTATTTTCAGACTGCTCATTTGCTGACTCTGAAAAACTTATATTTGATAAAAAGCAAGAATTTCAAGTCGCATTTAAGCTCAACAGGTGCATATATCACTGACAGGAAAAACCTGTATGAACTGCTTCACCCTCTTCATAAAGGAGAAGATATTACTGCCGGCAGTTATGATGCAGGGTCAAAAAGAGCAGACAAAAGCAATGATTCATTAAAAGAGAACATTGATAATACTGTTTCTTACCAGCTCTTTGAATTTGAAAACAAAGAATATAAAAGCATGGACCTTGTGCCTGACATATCTATTGACGTCAGGAAGGAATACGGTGAAGGTATTGAACTGGATGACCTGGTATTTACATTGAACAGGGGGGAAACAATAGAATATGAGGTAAAAGAAGATGATTATCAAAAGGATGACATTCAATATACAAAAGATGATATTTCAGAAATTCACAGGAGGTCTGATACTGAGTTACTGGAGATTGATGACCATGTTGAATTATCAGGGTATATAAATATTCATGATGATATCACGGCTGATGTATCAAAAGGAACAGTTAAAACAGATGAGCTGGCATTAACCGAGTTTGAGATTGATGATGGCAAAGATTCATCTGCGATAACTGAAGCCAGGCAAAAAGAAATTTCAAATGCTGAACTAATTGACAACTTTATTACGGGTAAGCCAAAGATTATTCCCAGTAAAGAGAGTATCAGCAACCTTGATATCTCATCTGACAGTGTGAAGGAAGATGAAGGATTCATTACCGATACACTTGCCAGGATATATGTAAAACAAGGTTACTACTCAAAAGCCATTTTTGCCTACGAGAAATTAAGTTTGAAATATCCGGAAAAAAGTAGTTACTTTGCGGGTCAAATAAATGAGATAAAGAAAATAATTAATAATTTATAAATCATAGATATATGTATAGCCTTGTAGTAGTATTAATTATAATTGCCTGCATATTGTTAATATTGGTTGTTCTGGTACAGAACTCCAAGGGTGGGGGATTAGCATCAAATTTTTCAGCGTCCAGCCAGGTAATGGGCGTTAGGAAAACAGCTGATTTCCTTGAAAAAGCTACCTGGACATTGGCAACAACAATACTTGCATTAAGTTTATTAGCTAGTATTACAATCCCCAGAAAAAAGGATATCGAAAGTCAATCCAAAATTGAAAATCAGGTTGATAACGCTATAGATCCGGATAGACTGCCAAGTTTCCCGACATCGATTCCTGAGCAATCAGATAATCAGGGTGAAGGTTTTGATGAGTAGAGATAATCTTACTGACCTTTGCATGTTGTAAAGAATAATTTATTCAGGGTGTCAGTATGTCATATTTGCTGACACTTTCTTATTATAAGTTTTTAAAAATTAAAATGCTGGATTATTGGCAATTATAAAGGATTAATGACAATTATTAAAGTGCTTGTAAAATGTTATTCTGAAAATATGTCAATTTTACTTTAAAAATCCAGGCTTATTCATGTTTGGCATAAATTATGTTTATGAAGAATTCGAAAATTTAAAAATATAATGTTTAACTAAAATAAATTTTAAAATGTCAGTAAATAAACTTAAACCTTTGGGAGACAGGGTACTCATTGAACCCCAGGCAGCAGAGGATAAAACTGCCAGTGGCATTATTATTCCTGATACAGCCAAGGAAAAACCGCAAAAAGGAACTGTAGTAGCTGTCGGACCCGGCAAAAAAGATGAAAAAATAGAATTAAAAGCAGGTGATGTTGTGCTATATGGTAAATATTCCGGAACGGAAATTAATTACGATGGCAAGGATTATCTTATAATGAAACAGGAGGATATTCTTGTTATTATTCCTTAAACGGTTAATAACAAAGTTAATTTTTAATTAAAAAGAAAAATAATAAGAAAAACTATACAAAAATGGCAAAAGAACTAAAATTTGATATTGATGCTCGTGAGCTCCTTAAAAAAGGTGTTGACGAACTTTCAAATGCAGTAAAGATAACGCTGGGCCCTAAAGGCCGTAATGTAATTCTGGATAAGAAATTCGGTGCTCCGATGGTAACAAAAGATGGTGTTACAGTAGCCAAGGAAATAGAACTTGAGGGTATTTTTGAGAATATTGGCGCACAATTACTTAAGGAAGTCGCATCAAAGACTAATGATGATGCGGGCGATGGTACTACAACTGCTACCATACTTGCTCAGTCAATAGTTACTGTAGGGCTGAAGAATGTTACAGCAGGTGCAAATCCTATGGATCTGAAAAGAGGTATTGACAAAGCAGTGAAGCTTATTGTTAATGAACTAAAGGGCCAATCGCAATCTGTTGGTGAGGATAGTGAAAAGATCGAGCAGGTTGCTGCAATTTCGTCCAATAATGATCATGCAATTGGTAAACTCATTGCTGATGCCATGGGTAAAGTCAAAAAGGAGGGGGTAATAACTGTTGAAGAAGCGAAAACAGCTGACACAAGTGTGGAAATTGTTGAAGGGATGCAGTTTGACAGGGGATTTATATCTCCATATTTCATTACTGACACTGAAAAAATGGAAGCAGTGCTGGAAAACCCATATATTCTTCTTTCTGATAAGAAGATCTCAACCATGAAGGATTTGCTTCCGATTCTTGAACCTGCCGCACAATCGGGGCGTCCTTTGCTGATTATTGCAGAAGATGTTGACGGCGAAGCGTTAGCAACGCTGGTTGTAAATAAGCTCAGAGGTTCACTGAAGATCGCTGCTGTTAAAGCTCCGGGTTTTGGAGACAGGAGAAAGGAAATGCTGGAGGATATAGCAATATTATCAGGCGGAGTCGTTATTTCTGAAGAAAAGGGATTAACTCTTGAAGGTGCAAAGCTTGATATGCTGGGTACTTCGGAAAAAATTGTTATTGACAAGGAAAACACTACAATAATAAATGGTGCTGGAGATAAAGCAAATATTGACGCCAGGGTTAAGCAGATAAAATCACAGATTGAGGCCACAACATCAGATTACGACAAGGAGAAGCTTCAGGAAAGGCTGGCAAAATTAGCAGGTGGTGTTGCTGTACTCTATATTGGTGCTGCTTCCGAGGTTGAAATGAAAGAAAAGAAAGCCAGGGTTGAAGATGCACTGAGCGCTACCAGGGCTGCTGTGGAAGAAGGCATCATTCCGGGAGGTGGAGTAGCATATATTCGCGCTATGAAGGTACTGGATTCAGTAAAAACTGAAAATGAAGACCAGGCAACAGGTGTGGCTATAGTTAGAAGGGCCCTTGAAGAGCCTGTCCGCCAGATTGTTGAAAATGCCGGACTCGAAGGTTCTGTTGTAGTTCAAAAAATTAAAGAAGGTAAAGATGACTTTGGATATAATGCGCAAACTGACAAGTACGAGAATCTGATGAAATCAGGAGTCATTGATCCTACTAAAGTTGCAAGGATAGCCCTGGAGAATGCCGCTTCAATTGCCGGCATGTTCATTACTACCGAATGTGTGGTGGCTGAAAAACCGGAAGAAGAAAAACAACCTCCGATGCCGGGAGGTCCGGGAATGGGAGGTATGATGTAATTTATTTAATACTATATAATATCAAAACCCCTGCACATTTTAAACGTGCAGGGGTTTTTTATTTTATATAAAAATCAATAAGTCCTGTCTTTTTCATCAACCATAGGCACAAATCTTACAGGCAGAACAGATTTCTGCTTCAGCTTACCCTTCTGCTTGGTTAGCAATACCAGTTCCTGCACATACCTTTCTCCAACAGGTATAATCATCCTGCCGCCTTCGGCCAGCTGTTCCTTTAAGGCTTCAGGGATATGTGTAGGGGCACATGTAACAATAATTGCATCAAAGGGGCTGCGCTCCAGCCACCCTTCATAACCATCCCCGATTTTAGTTTTGATATTGGTATATCCCAGCTTATCAAATATCTTTCTTGCCCTTATGCCAAGTTCTTCAACGATCTCAATTGAATATACAGAATCACAAATCTCTGCAAGTACTGCCGCCTGATATCCTGAACCAGTGCCAATCTCCAGAACTTTTGAATTTTTGTCAAGTTCAAGAACTTCAGTCATGAATGCCACAATATATGGCTGTGAGATAGTCTGGCCGTAACCAATGGGCAGGGGAAAATCACCGTATGCATGATCAATATGAGATTCAGATACGAACAGATGCCGCTTAACTTTTCCCATTGCCTCAAGAACCTTTGCATCAGTAACTCCCCTGGCTTTTATCTGTGTCCGCACCATATTCTCCCTCAGCTCCTTAAAACTGTCAGTCTGAGGCTGCGAATCAGCACAGTTTATTATCAGAATTCCTGCGGTGAAGATTAAGCACCAGTTTAAGAAATTTTGCGGAAAGCTCTGACTTGTGGCCTTCATATGATTGTCGATTTTATTATTATTAAATTAAGCATACCACGTATAATACGGGTAATTTACGAAATTATTTAATATTCCTGTATTAATCAAGTGTCAATATGAACAAGATCATATGTAAATGCAGGAGTGCAGTGAGTTAATTAAATTGCACCGGATCAGTCACTTATTGCAAAATCTACCTCTTCAATTGTTTCATTTCCCAGTTTATCAAGGGCCCTGATTTTTATATTGTACTTACCATTTCCGGGAAATGATTTAATCAGACCGTTGTATATTTTTTCAGGAGCACCATTAATTGAATAAGACATCTTGTCAAAACCAACTATGTTGTCTGTCGACGACAGGAATAATACTACATGTGCAGGATAGCTGTCAATGGATTTTTCGTTGGCCTTTTCTTTACCATTTCGCAGGACGCTGAATCGCGAAAAAATTTCAGGTCCAGTATTATCAATAATAACTGAAAAATTTGCCATGCTTGTGTTATCAACATTATCATACCCTGTTATTTCAACAACATGCGTGCCTTCACTATCAATATGAAAAGGCTCATCGAAGACCTTAATTTCTCCACCGTCAACTATATATTCGATCCTGTTTATACCGGACTCCGTATCATTTGCTTTAAGATATATTCCTGTTTTATTGCTTATAAATACAGTATCCCTAAGCATGAATCTTGGCCCTGAGAATCCATGAGATATAGTCGGGCCTGATAAATCAACATAAGGAATATTCGTTTTACTGCCCTTTTCCACTGATTCAGTTTTATTGTTCACATAATCCAGGGCATATGCCTTAACTGTCAGGTTTCCTGTGACGCTGGACAGATAAAAAGGCTTATCATATTTTTTATATTCCTGATTATTAATAGAATAGTATACTTCTTTCACACCTGCCTTATTGTCAAATGTGGTAAGTTTAAGCTGGCTTCTTCCTGATGAATATTCCTTTCCCCCTGAAAAAAAACTTTTACCAATAATTTCCTGTACAATATTTGGAGGTGTTTTGTCAATATAAAAATCAAAAACAATTTCACCTTCAGTGTTGCTTACCTTATCTGTTGAGTAATACATAATTTTATGTTCACCCTGGCCAAGATATGCGGCGCTTAAAGGTACCGTGTATTTTTTTTCAGGCCCGTCATCGATCTTATAAAAAATACTCCGGATGCCAATTCCTTTATCTTCGGCTTCCATAATGATCTTTGATCTTCCTGAGATAATATTCTCGTATTTGTCCTGGTTGATTTTCAATGTTGTTTTCGGACTGGTCTTATCAAGTTCAATATTCACTGTATGAACATCCTCAGCATTACCAACGTTATCCACTGAATAGTATTTTAGTATATATTCCTTCTCCTCGCTGATAATAACAGGAGCATTAAATATCCGGAAATCAGAACCGTCCATTGAGTAATATATATTCTTTACTCCGGATGTTTCATCACTTGCTTCAAGTTTTATCTCGCCTTTTACATTTATATATACTTTCCCATTAGCTTTATAAACTGAAGCCTCACCATAACTTATTGATGTTACCGGTGATTTGCTGTCAGAATAAATTTCAAATATTATATCCTGCCTTGGATATATTGGTTTCAGCGTTGTTGTATCAACTATCCACGGTGAACGAATTGTGTTATATCCCTCAGTATCAAGATACATAGGATTTGAGTATCTTTTTGTTACCTCACTTTTTAATAAATAGGATTTTGCATTCTTATCGGGTGATGTTGCAAGCCTTAAATATATAGGCAAGGATTTCTGAATAAAAATTCTTCCCTCCGGAGACACATAAACAGTTTTTTCATGTTTTAAAGGTTGCTGTGCAAATAAGCTTATATTAATAATACACATTATGAATAAAACGAAATACGATTTTTTCATTCGTTTAAAATTTTTAACTGATCAAAAATATTTCATTTAAAACCAAAATTTAAGTTACGAAAAAAAACATTATAAAAAAATGTCTATAATGCTTTAATAAAGTTAATATTTCTTTTCAGTATTGAAAAACCTGTTCTTTTTATAGCTGAATCTTTAGTAATATAGTCAAAGGAGCTTTCATCCAGATTATTCCAATCATGTTTTGACATTTCCATCAATTCCGGCAGAGGTTCAAAATCGGTTATGTTGTTATTCATGGCATTTTTGTTCCAGGGGCAGATATTCTGGCAGATATCACATCCGAAAATATAATTATGAAATTTGCCCTTATATTTTTCCGGAAGGATGTTTTTGTATTCAACAGTCAGGTAGGAAATGCATTTCGTGGCATCTATGATTTTCGGAGATATGATTGCATTTGTCGGGCATGCTGATATACATTTGTTACAGTCTCCGCAATTATCCTTTGCAGGCTCATCATAATCAAGTTCACAATCCACCAGAAGAGTGCCGATAAAAACAAATGAGCCATATTTACCTGAAATGAGGTTTGAATTTTTTCCTATCCATCCCAAACCTGACCTGGCAGCCCATGCACGTTCAAGTAATGGTGCAGAATCCACGAATGCCCTGCCTTTAACATCGGCAATTTCTGCATTAATGTATTCTAACAGGCGGATTAGTTTTCTTTTTATTACTATATGATAATCTTTTCCCAGGGCATATATTGATATTTTTGGTGCTGTTTTATCTTTCCATGTTTTGTCAGTATAGTAATTTAAAATAACGGAGATAACGGATTGTGTTCCTTCAAAAAGTCTGGCAGGTTCTATTCTTTTATCAAAATAATTTTCCATATACTTCATATCCCCGTGCATCTTTTTATCCAGCCAGTATCTGAGGTGTATGGCATCTTCTTCAAGAATAACTGCTTTTGAAATTCCGCATGCATCAAAGCCAAGTCGTTTTGCTTCTGACTTGATCATTTGTGAATGCTTTTGCTTTTGATTCATATGACTGAATTTAAGCAGGAAGGTTAATGCAAGGCTAATATTCTACGGGCAAAAGACAGAAGGTTATAATTTTTTTCTTATTTCCACTTCATCATACCCTTCAACGATGTCTTTTACTTTAATATCATTATAATTAAGGACATTTAAACCGCATTCCAGTCCGCTGCCAACTTCCTTCACTTCTTCCTTAAAACGTCTGAGTGATCCTAATTCTCCTGTGTACACCACTATGCCTTCGCGAATGACCCTGACTTTAGTATCCCGTTTTATTTTACCTTCTTTTACCATGCAGCCCGCTATTGTTCCGGTTTTTGAGATTTTAAATATTTCAAGAACTTCAAGCGTTGCCACTATTTCTTCTTTAATTTCAGGAGACAGCATTCCTTCCATAGCAGCTTTAATTTCTTCAATAGCATCGTAAATAATAGAATACAGGCGGATATCTATTTCCTCTTTTTCTGCAAGTCTTCGTGCCTGCACTGAGGGGCGGACCTGAAAACCGACAATTATGGCATTTGAAGCGGCTGCCAGCAGCACATCACCTTCTGATATCTGTCCTACTGCTTTATGGATTATATTTAACTGTATTTCTTCACCTGATAGTTTTACCAGTGCGTCAGTAAGCGCTTCAACAGAACCGTCAACATCTGCCTTGACAATAATATTGAGTTCCTGGAAATTTCCTATGGCAATTCTTCGTCCTATTTCATCCAGGGTGATATGTTTTTGTGTCCTCAGTCCTTGTTCTCTTTGCAACTGTTCCCTCTTGCTGGCTATTTCTTTAACTTCCTTCTCACTTTTCATCACATTAAATTTATCTCCTGCCTGTGCTGCGCCGTTAAGTCCCAATATCAGGGCAGGTGTCGCGGGTCCTGCATCTTTAATAGCTTTTCCACGTTCGTTGTACATTGCCTTTATTTTACCGGAGCATATTCCTGCAAGGACAATATTTCCTACCCTTAATGTTCCTGACTGAACAAGGACAGTAGTAGTATAACCCCTGCCTTTATCAAGTGATGATTCAATTACTGTTCCGACCGCTCTTTTATTTGGATTTGCTTTAAGGTCTAACATTTCAGCTTCGAGAAGTACCTTTTCCAGCAGTTCATCGATATTAATTCCGCTTTTTGCTGAAATTTCCTGCGACTGGTATTTTCCTCCCCAGTCTTCAACAAGAATCTTCATATTGGCAAGTTCTTCCTTAACTTTTTCAGCATTAGCATTTGGTTTGTCGATCTTGTTAATTGCAAATACCATAGGAACGCCTGCGGCCTGGGCATGATTTATGGCTTCGACAGTTTGTGGCTTAACACCGTCATCTGCAGCAACAACAATAATAACGACATCAGTGCTCTGTGCACCCCTTGCGCGCATTGCAGTAAATGCTTCATGTCCCGGTGTATCAAGAAATGTTATCTGCCTGCCATCATCAAGTTCAACACTATATGCACCTATATGCTGTGTTATTCCTCCTGCTTCACCGGCAACAACATTTGCGCTTCTTATATAATCAAGTAATTTTGTCTTTCCATGATCAACATGTCCCATAACCGTAACGATAGGAGGTCTTGGCTGTAATTCATTCTCATTATCTGATTCTGCTTCGTCCACCTCTAGTGTTTCCTGGAGGTCGATACTTACAAATTGAAACTTATAGTTAAATTCATCAGCAACAAGAGCCATAGTCTCAGCGTCGAGCCTCTGGTTTATAGAAACGAATAATCCAAGACTCATACATGTTGATATAACTTCATTTACAGGCACATTCATCATTTTTGCCAGTTCATTCACAGTGACAAATTCTGTTACCTTAAGTATATTTTTTTCCTGTTCCTGTTTTTCAACCTCCTCCTGCA
>CAZFHF010000037.1:14626-15972 GCA_964518655.1 uncultured Bacteroidales bacterium
TGGCTTATTGCATCTCTTTTTTCACGGCGGTATTTTGCACCTTTTGATTTTCCTTTTGTAGTTAGCCGGGCAAGAGTATCTTTAATTTGCTTCTGCACATCCTCTTCACTAATTTCATGCTTAAATCCTACTCTTCTTTTCTTTTTCTTGGGTTTGCCTTTCTGTGTTTCTACCAGAAGCTTATTTTCCTTTTCTTTTTCAAAAATAATCAGTTCTTTGTCCTTCTTTATACGTTTTCTCTTCCTCTTTCTTTCCGCTAACTGGGAATCTTCAGTTTCTATACCTGACTCATCCTTAACAAGAATATCATCGTCGATAACAGCGCCTTCATCAGCTTCAGCCTCTTCTTCAATATTTTCAGCTTTTTTAGGTTTTTCTTTAAGTTTTGCCTTTTCTGCTTCCTTTTTCTTCAGGGATAACCTGGCTTGACGTTCGGCCTCCTTCTCCTCTTTGGTTTTTTTCAGAGGCCTTGTTCTCTGGTTCATTGCTTCAAGGTCAATTTTTCCTAAAACCTTGACCTCAACTTCTTTTTTCTCAGGTTTTAATATTATTTCTTCTTCAGCATCTTTGGGCGCAGATTTTTTATCTTCGACATCAATGGAAGCCCTGGATTCAGGTGTTTCAGCTTTTTTATCCCCTTCGCTTTCTTTTTCCGGCACTTTTTGCTTATCCTCCGGTAATTCTTCAGTGATTTCTTTTTCAGCTGATAATTTCTGCTTTTCCTTCTTTTCAACATCAATTTTCCCGATTATATTCAGGTTTATAGCCTTTTCCTTTTCAATCAGCTTCTCGGTTTCAGTTTCATATGGGGATGATGTTGAACTGGTGTCCTTAATAAAAACTTCATCAAGCTCATCCAGCGCATCTTTTTCCTTAACCTCTTGAATATCGTTTATTGAAATAGATTCCTGCTTTTCACGCAAATGTCTCAGACTAACTCTTTCAGATTCCTTTTTAGCATTCAGATCAGTACTATATTCCTCTAACAGCATCGCATATTGTTCAGGCGTAACTTTAGTATTAGGGTTGGAATCAATCTCAGACCCTTTATTATGCAAAAATTCCACGATTGTAGAAATTCCCACATTCAGCTCTCTTGCTATTTTACTAAGTCTTGTTACCTTACTGTCTGCCATACTAAGTTATATAATTCAGTATATCAAGCGAAATTCATTAAAATTTCGCTAAAATAAGACTATTACTGCAATTTATTCAAATTCAGCCTGTAAAATTTTAATAACCTCTTTAATAGTTTCTTCTTCAAGGTCTGTTCTTTTAACCAGGTCCTCAACACTCAGGTCCAGCACGCTTTTAGCTGTATCACAACCAATTGCTTTTAATTCATC
>CAZFHF010000038.1:0-6494 GCA_964518655.1 uncultured Bacteroidales bacterium
AGTAAAATATATATCTCCAAGCCCCGTACCAAGGTTACCAAGAATTCCTTTTTCAGGATTGTTCAGAAATAATATCATAACCAGGCTTGAGACCATTATAAATAAGTATATGTATTTTATACCTGCAGGTTCAGTTCCTGATTTGGTTTTTATTATTCCATATATTGCACTGCTGATAATTAATATTATCCATCCCACAGTTGATAATGCATATTTAAATCCTGCCTGCCGGATAATATTCAGGACTTTTACCATCATCCCGAAAATTATCTGGATACCGCCAAGAATAAGTGCAAAATAAAACATCTCTTCAGGTTCCAGAAATATATTTTTCATGCTGTCAATGAATGGAATATCAGCCTTTATCAAATCGATCCCGAAAATAGTGCCTGATAAAAATCCGAAAATGATTGTTGAGCCTCCCAGAATTTGTATTAGGGTAATTAAAGGCTTAATGTTGCTCTTCATACGGGGTTTAATTATACTGGCAACAATGAGGAATAATAATCCATATCCGGCATCACCCAGGCAAAATCCAAAGAACATCATGAAAAACGGGGCAAAGAAAGGTGTTAAGTCAAGTTCTTTGTAGTCAGGCAAAGAATAGAGTTTTGATATTGGTTCAAATAGTTTTGAATATTTATTGTTGCGCAGTTTAACAGGGATTTTATCTTCCTTACCTGGTTTTGATGTTACATAATATATTCCCGAAGTCTCAAGAATGGCATTTATCTTTTCCTCCATATCTTCGGGGACCCATCCTTCAAGAAGCATCAGCTTTTCTTCTGCCTGCTTATCCGTATTAAATATTACTTTATCGAAATTAAATTTCTCCTGTACTTTGTCTTTACCGGAAATAAGTAATGGAATATACTTCATTGCATAAAGATCAAATAACTCTTCTGATTTTAGTAAAACATCCTCTATTTCCTTTTTTTGTTTTAACAATGTGGAAAGTTGCTTGTCCGGAAGTTTTATCTCTTCCGCATCAACCTCAATTACTTCATCGCCCTCCTGAATAAGTATAAAATATGTTTGTCCTCCCAGATGATTAATTTCTTCAATGTTATATTTTGCTTTCCATTGAGAACTGAACTTTTTGCTTGAGCAAATAAAGAATCTGATATTAAAACCTTGTTCTTTGAGTTTATTGATATTCTCAAAAGAAAAATCTCCCCATGGCCTGATAATTGAGATCTCCTTTTTTATTGTTGCCAGATGCTGAGTATTTACTTCTAATTCTGACTGAATATTTTGTATTTCCTTTAAAATCTTCAAGCTGTCAGTAGAAGTACCTGCATCCGGTTTTTCCTCTGTTTCCCTGCTGCTTAAAAATTTTATAGCTTTATTATACTGGTTAATAAGCTCATATTGTTCTCGAAGGCCCTCATCTTCAATTGCCCCTGATTCCTTTTCAATTACGTGCAATACCCCGACGTTCTGAAGATCTTTCAGAAAATCAGAATATTCCTTATGATATACAAGGAATGAATATTTCTTCATTGGAGTTATCATTGCACGATTTCTATTTGCTGTTGCCTTTTTTTTACTATTTTTTGGGCAGATTTGGAAAGATTTTCCTCATCTTCCAGGAATCTTTTTATTTTTCTTATGGCATCTTCATAGCCGGGAATCTGCACCTTTTCAAACAGGTTTACTTTTTGCGTTGTTTTTTTCCTTGCCCTGTCCAGCAGCTGCATCTTCTTTATAAATACCTCTTTCTCGATAGCCAGGGTGGCTATTTCCTTAATTAAAGTTATGCCATCAAGGTACCATTTAGGCTTATTAAAAATGCTGAATTTTTTTAAATAAAAGTCTATACCTTCAAGAACAGGTGTTTTTGTTCCTGCAATTTTTTTAACTGATAGTCTGACATCTTCAACACTAACAAGGCTTGTATCAAATTCGCCCCACATCATTACCATATATTCATACTGCTTTATTTTCTCATTCAGCTTGCGGTCAAACTGTCTCATCTCGTCTTTAGCTTTTTTCACTTCCATACGCAAGGCCGATTCCTTGTTTTTAATGGTAGGAAGCGCCCGCACCCTTATATTAAGCTGCTTATCCAGCTGTTGCAATGATGTTTTATTATATTGAAATTTTATAGCCATATTATTCGTCCTTTGGCCAGTACTTATCAACTAATTCCTGTTTAGCTCCTACCTCATCAGGTGTAAAATGCTTTTTGAATAAGTCCCATCCTGTATCGAGCATCTCATTGATATCTATATTAACATCTATAGCCAGGAGTTTTTCAGAATAATCCGCAGCAAATTTGAGGCTTCGTTCATCGTAGTCAGTCAGATCAAATCCATTTTCAAGTTTGGTTTTTGCGTTGGCGGCATCTGCATATAATCTCACTGCAGAGTTCATCACCTGCGGATGGTCCTCCCTGGTTTTTTTGCCTATAACAAGTTGCTTTAGTCGTGACAGGCTTCTGAAGGGATCAACAATTACTTTTCCAATATCTGAATCTCTTCTGAGGAAGAGCTGTCCCTCAGTGATATATCCTGTATTGTCAGGTATAGAATGAGTGATATCTCCTCCTGACAAAGTGGTGACTGCGATAATAGTTATTGATCCGCCCTCGGGAAATTGAACTGCCTTTTCATATATTTTTGCAAGGTCGCTATACAATGATCCCGGCATACTGTCTTTTGAAGGTATCTGATCCATACGGTTGGAAACTATACAAAGAGCATCAGCATATAATGTCATATCCGTTAGCAGAACAACGACACTCTGATTTCTGTCAACAGCAAAATATTCAGCCGCAGTAAGTGCCATATCCGGAACCAGCAGTCTTTCCACAGGAGGGTCATCCGTTATATTTACAAAGCTGACAATACGATCGAGGGCTCCGGCATTATCAAATACGTGTTTATAGAAAAGATAATCATCGTTTGTAAGTCCCATTCCTCCAAGTATTATCTTATCTGCTTTAGCCCTTAGCGCAACCATAGCCATAACCTGATTATAAGGCTGGTCAGGATCTGCAAAAAACGGTATTTTTTGTCCTGACACCAGGGTATTATTTAAATCAATACCTGCTATGCCTGTTGCTATGAGTTCAGAGGGTTGTTCTCTTTTTACCGGATTTACAGAGGGCCCCCCGATTTCACGTTCTTCTCCTTCAATGTCCGGCCCTCCATCTATAGGATCGCCGTAAGCATTAAAAAAGCGCCCTGCCAGATCATCGCTGACTTTTAAACTGGGGGCCTTGCCAAGAAATGTGACTTCAGCATTAGTAGGTATTCCTTCGGTACCCCCGAATACCTGAAGGGTCACGCTATCATTAATTATTTTTACTACCTGGGCTAACTTGTTGTTTATAATTGCTAACTCATCATAACCAATTCCTGTGGCATTTAATGAGCATGTTGCCTTAGTTATCTGGTCAATTTTTGTATATATTTTCTGAAATGCTTTGGTTCCCATTATACAACCTTTCGTTCTTCAATGATTTTTGATAATTCTTTTGCGTGCTTATTAAACTTTTCTGATTTAAAATCAGAGTAGTTCATTTGTTTATATTGATTTATAATCCTTTTAAAGTAGATGTCAACATCTGCAAATGACTCAAAATCAAATTCAATATCACAGGTATTTAAAACATGATCAAGCATAAATTTTTGCCTTTCCACAGGGGTTGACTGGTCTATCTTGTCAAAAGCATCCTGCTGCAAAATAACAAAATCAATTATCCAATTAATTACTTCGTGGAAACTATCATACTCATCATCAGATTTCCAGTAAGTAACATGGTAATCAACGGGGACACCGTCATCTCCCAGGATATTTATCTGTTCATAAGTCTCTTTACCACGCTGGAAGATTATTTTGGCTTTATTTACCTGGTCAAGCCAGTTATCTGAGATTTTGGTTTTGATATATTCGGCAAATTCGGGATATTCAAGGTATTTTGAATAGCTTTCGATAGGATCTACAGCAGGGTATCTCTTACTGTCTGCACGATGTTGTGCAAGACCGTAAAAACATCTGGCAACTTTTTTTGTGGATTCTGTAACAGGTTCTTTAAGGTTTCCACCTGCAGGTGATACTGTCCCGATAAATGTTATTGAGCCTGTTTCTTTATTATTTAATATTGTATATCCTGCCCGTGAATAAAAATTTGCAATCACTGCAGGCAGATCCGTTGGAAATGCATCGGGTCCCGGCAGTTCTTCCAGCCTGTTGGACATTTCCCTCAGTGCCTGAGCCCATCTTGAGGTAGAATCAGCCAGCATCAGTACCCTTAATCCCATTGAACGGTAATATTCTGCAATGGTCATAGCAGTATATACTGATGCTTCACGGGCAGCAACAGGCATATTTGAAGTATTGGCAATTATTGTGGTTCTTTCCATCAGTTTTCTTCCTGTCCTGAAATCTTCCAGCTCAGGGAATTCCTTAAATAATTCCACTACTTCATTTGCTCTTTCACCACATGCAGCAACAATTACTATATCTGCTTCCGCCTGTTTTGATATGGCATGCTGAAGAACTGTTTTACCGCAGCCAAAAGGCCCGGGAATAAATCCTGTTCCGCCCTCAACAATAGGATTCAGCGTGTCGATTATTCTTACACCTGTTTCCAGCAACTTGAATGGCCGTGGTTTTTCCCTGAATGCCTTTATTGCAACTTTAACAGGCCATTTTTGAACCATTGTAACCGGAGTATCTTTATTTTCATTATCAGTAAGAATAGTAATGGTGTCATTTATTTTATATTTACCGGCTTTGACAATATTCTTAATTTTAAAGTTACCTTCGAAGCTGAAAGGGACCATTATTTTGTGAGGCATTGAGTTTTCATCTGTCTCTCCAAGCCAGTCTCCTGCAATAACAGTATCACCCGTATTTGCTACAGGCTTAAAATCCCACTGCTTATCCTCGTCCAGAGCATTTGTATACTCACCTTTCTTAAGGAATATACTATCCATTTTATCCAGATCATTCTGAAGTCCGTCATAATTTTTGGATAAAAGACCGGGCCCAAGTGTAACCTCCAGCATATGTCCGGTGAAATTCGCTTCGTTACCTATTTTCAATCCCCGTGTACTTTCAAAAACCTGTAAATAAGCACTTTTTCCGAATACCTTAATAACTTCAGCCATTAGTCCGGTATTGCCTGATTGAATGAAACATATTTCATTTTGAGATACCGGTCCATCAACCTCCACAATAACGAGATTAGCAATAATACCTTTTACTATTCCTTTTGTCGACATATTAAGATTCTTATTTTATAGAAAATTCATTTGAGAATTCATAACTTTTTTCAAGGTTACTCAATAAACTATTAAATAATTTCTGTCCTGTTTCTTTATCCAGAGCTAACCACCTTTGAACAATTTCAACCTGCAAAGTAAAGGTGAACACTTTTTCAACAGTAAAATAATGAAAGAAAGACCAGTCATTTAATAATTCCCATTTAATAATATCTATTCTTTTTTCCTTATCTATAATGTTTTCTTCGTCCAGGGCATTAATTATGGATTCGAGTTTCGGGAATTCATTGCTTATTCCAAAATCCCTGGAACTGCTTTTTATAAGTTTTTCCGTTATTTCATTATTTCCAATAAGCTCATTATCCGGCTTAAGCTGATGTTTTTTACAGTTAAAGGCAGTAATAATATTAGTAAGATTCATTTCAAATTCAAACCAGTTGCGGACAAACCGGTTATCTGTTCTGCTTAAATAAGTATAATACAACTGTGTAATTTGATTTTCCCATTCTTTGCCGGGGAATATTGGTAATTCGTTTTTCCAGGCATTAATAAACACACCGAAATATGCCGGAATATCTCTGAAAAATGAATTTAGTGAATCATCTTTTACCAGCAGAAAAATTTCCTCAATGTGTGCCTTTGACAAGTTTCCAAGTTCATTAATTTCTGACTCCGGGTGCTTAAGCAATTTAAGCAGGTTTATATTGTCATATCTCCAGAAAAAAGTTTCTATCAGCCTGAAATCCTCAAAATGCAATACCTCCTTTAGAAGGTTTTTAAAATCCGCAAGAGTTAAATTGATTTTATCAGTATCAAAGAATAACTCAGGAAGACCTGCTATCAGACAATGATATTCTCGCCTCATCTCTTACTCTTCAGAAAATAATAACTTGATCAATCTTGGTCTTAAATAATGCTTGAAGAAGTTAGTAAAATCTTCTTCAGTGAAGCTTATCTTGAAGCTGCCGTTCTTAGGACCAACCTGGAAGCCTGATTTTATGTCGCTGTTAAATTTGATCTCAATGCCTTTTTTTAGTAATTCTTTCGCCGAACTGCTGAAGTACTGCTGTAATTTCTTTTCTTCTTTCTCAGGCAAAAGCACTGATAAATCTATAGCCTCCTCTGAAGCCGGGGTCCAGTTCTTAATTATGGTTTCAATAAGTTTCTTTATAAAATCTTTATCATTAAAGGTATCTTTAATTGAAGTACTGACAATTTCACCATTTATTAAATCAGTAATCTGCTGTTTCAAGGCATTTA